>DASRJF010000106.1:0-17730 GCA_035649615.1 Planctomycetota bacterium
CTTTCGCCGCTTCCGCCTTGGCCGCTTCCGCCTTCGCTTCCTTCGCGGCCGCCGCCACGGCTTCCGCGCTGCCGGTGCGCTCCTCGACCTTCGTCGAGCGGCCGATCCGTTCGCGCAGGTAGTGCAGCTTCGCGCGGCGGACCTTTCCCTGCTTCTTCACCTCGATCGTCGCGACGCGGGGCGAGTGGACGGGGAAGATGCGCTCGACGCCCTCGCCCTGCACGATGCGGCGGACCGTGAAGGTCTCGCTGAGCCCCTGGTGGCGCTTGGCGATGACGATGCCCGTGAAGATCTGGATGCGTTCCTTGTCGCCCTCGACGATCTTGACGTGCACGTCGACCGTGTCGCCGACGTCGAACTTGGGAACGCCGGTCTTCAGGTACTCCTTCTCGACGGGGTCCAGCGTCCTCATGGCGATCTCCGTTCCTTCCGTTTTCCGGTCCGCTTCGTTTTCAAGTCCGGCCGGCGCGCTTTCGTGCGCTCCTCCGACCGCTTCCGCCGCCAGTCGGCGATGTTCGCGTGGTGCCCGCTCACCAGGACCTCGGGCACCGCCATGCCCCGGTACTCCCGGGGCTTCGTGTACTGCGGATACTCGAGCCGCCCGTCCGAGAACGACTCGTCGTCCAGCGACTCCGCGCACCCCACGGCGCCCGGCAGCAGCCGCGCGACCGCGTCGATCAGCACCATCGCGGGCAGCTCGCCGCCCGTCAGGACGTAATCGCCGATCGACACCTCGAGGGGCTCCAGGCCCTCGGAGACCCGCTCGTCGAATCCCTCGTAGTGGCCGCAGAGCAGGATCAGGCCCGGGGCCTTCGACAGCTTCCGCGCCAGGCGCTGGTCCAGCTTCCGCCCCGCGGGCGACAGCAGGACGAGCTCCGAGTCCGCGGCGCCCGTCTCCCTCAGCTTCTCGACGGCCCGGAAGACCGGGTCGGCCAGGATCACCATGCCGGGGCCGCCTCCGTAGGGCGGGGCGTCGACCTTCCGGTGCTTGTCGGTCGTGAAGTCCCGCAAGTCGACGAGACGGACCTCGAGGACCCCTTTTTCCTGCGCGATCTTGAGGATGCTCTCCCCGAGCACGCCTTGGAACATCGCGGGGAAGAGCGTCACGACATCGATGCGCATGGCCGGGTCCCGCGAGGGACAATGATTGTAGGGAAGGGCTCCGTGATGTCAAGGAGGACCCGAGGCGTGGCCGGCCGCGCGGAGGTTCCAGTCTCGAACCGGGATTAACAACGCGCGGATTCGGATCAATCTTGATGCAACTCCGGGCCCGGCGTGGCAGAATCGCGCGCGGGGTCAGAACGGGGGTCACAGATGATCGTCACGTCGAGTCGCCTGAACTCCATTCAGGTAATGATCGCCTTCTTCGTTGCGGCGGCCGCACTCCCCGCGGCCGCACAGGAGGGGAAGCCGCCACCGACGCCGAAGAAGGACCTTCCGTGGAGGTCGACGGAAGTGAGGCTGGGCGTCTTCTTCGCAACGTCCGATGCCGGGATCGAGGTGAAGTCCGACGTGGGCGTGGGCGCCTCGGTCGATTTCGAGGACGTTCTCGGGATGACCGAGTCGACGGTCGCGTTCCGGGCGGAGTCATCCATCTCGCTGGGCGCCCGCCACCGGATCCACTTTGACCTGTTCAGCCTCTCGAGAGAGGGGGATCGCTCGTTGGCCAACGACGTCCAGATCGGAAACACGGTGTTCCCCGCCGGCACGGGCATCAAATCCGAATCCGACTTCCAGATGTACATGCTGACCTACGGGTATTCGCTCGTCCAGGACGAGCGGATGGATATCGCCCTCACGTTTGGCATCCATGGCATCCGGTCGACCCTCGAGGTCAATGCCGAGGTGATCGATCGTCACAAAACCGCCAACCTCTTCCTCCCGGTCCCGCTGCCGGGACTCCGGTTCGACGCCGCGATCACGCGGGACCTCTGGCTGCGCCAGCGGGCGGAGTTCATCTGGATCGCGGCCGGTCCCTATTCCGGCGTCCTGTCCGACCTCAGCCTCCGCCTGGAGTACGCCTTCGCCGAGTCGTTTTCGGCGGGGATCGGATTCAACACGCTCCAGGTCCGGCTCAAGTCGGACAATGACGACTCCGGCGGCATCGGCTTCGAGGGGAACCTGGAGATGGGGTTCTCGGGACTCATGCTCTACGCCGGAATGCAGTTCTGATCAGCGCGCCGTGTCACGGACGCACCGGAACCCGAGGTGCGACATTCCGGTATCGGGTGCGCCTCCGTGACGGGCCGACGGACGGTAGCGCGAGCAGTAGGCGTCGTGGCACAGGAAGGAACCGCCGCGTTCGGCGCGGCGCGGGTTGAAGGCAGGGCCGGGCGCCGCGTCGGGACCCTTCGGGTCGATGACGACGGAACCGCCGGCGCGCTTTCGATAGAGCGCCGGATCAAACCAGTCCGCGCACCACTCCCACACGTTGCCCGACATGTCGTACAACCCGAACGGATTCGGCGGAAACGACTTCACGGGCGCGGTGCGCTCGAATCCGTCGCGGATCGTGTTCCTCCAGGGGAACTCTCCCTGCCAGATGTTGGCTTGTGGATTTTCCTCGGAGAAGGGGGAATCGCCCCAGACGTAGCGCCGGCCGCCGAGGCCGCCGCGCGCGGCGAACTCCCATTCGGCTTCCGTCGGCAGACGCTTGCCCGCCCACGTCGCGTACGCCGCCGCGTCGTCCCACGAAACGTGCACGACCGGATGGCTTTCCCGGCCGTCGATCGAACTCCCGGGACCTTCCGGATGGCGCCAGTCCGCTCCCGGCGTCCAGTGCCACCATTGCGTAAAGTCACTGGTGTCGACCGCCGCCGCGGTCTTGCGGAAGACGAGCGATCCGGGGACGAGTTTTTCCGGGGGCGGAGAGGGCGTGCCGGGCGGGGATTGCTTGAGGATCTCTTCGGCCGTGGGCGCGCGCTCCGCGGTCGTCTTGTAGCCCGTCGCGTCGACGAACGCCTTGAACTGCGCGTTCGTCACTTCCGTTACGTCCATCCAGAACGAGCGGACGCTCACGCGATGCGCCGGCATCTCTTCCGGCCGGCCCGCGTCGGAATCGGTGCCCATCTCGAACTCGCCGCCGGGGATCCACACCATGCCGGGCGGCACGGCCTCCGCCGTCGAGAGACGCATGAGGGCGAAGGCCGCGGCGAAGGCGCCCGCCCCGGCGAGGACCACGGCAAGAGATCCGATGGGGCGGTTCACGGAGGGATTCTACCGCCAAGCTTCAGGACGGCCGCGCCAAGAGATATCCTGACGCCATGTTCACGGGGATCATCGAAGCGACGGGGTGTGTCACGGCCGTCCGGCGGACGGCGCGCGGCGTCCACTTGGAAGTCGAGTCACCCTGGCGGATACCGGAAGGCGCGAGCGTCGCGGTGAGCGGCGTCTGCCTCACGGCGCTGGAAGGGAAGGGGCTCGCGTTCGACGTGATTCCCGAGACGCTGTCGCGCACGACGCTCGGGTCGCTTCGGCCCGGGGCGCGGGTGAATCTCGAGCGGGCCCTTGCCGCGGGCGCCCGTCTCGACGGGCACATCGTCCAGGGACATGTCGACGGCCGGGGCACCGTCCAGTCGCTGGCGCGCAAGAACGGAGCGGTCACCCTCGCGATCCGGACTCCGTCCGGACTCTCGGATCAGATCGTCCCGAAAGGATCAATCGCGGTTGATGGAGTGAGCCTGACCGTCGTGGACGTCGCCGAGGGCGGGTTCACCGTGGCGCTGATCCCGACGACGCTGCGCCGCACGACGCTGGGCCAGGTGCGCCGGGGCGCCCGCGTCAATCTCGAGACCGACGTCCTGATGAAACGTGCGGCCCGGAAACCCGAGGTCACGCTCGCCCTGTTGAAGCGCGCCGGATTCGTCTAGCGTCCCAGGATCTGCATCGCTTCCTTGGGCGGCTCGACTTTCGTCTCGCCGAACTTGTTCAGCTCCGCGTGCACGTCGAGGACGCAGATCCCCTTGCGGTGGGCGTTGTCGTCCTCGTTGTAGAAGCCGTACTTCCCGCCGACGCGGCCGTGGATCTTGCGCACCTTGCCCTCCTGGATCCAGAAGCGGCAGACGCCCGAGACGTTCTGGAACGAGAGATTGCCCCGGCTCACGAGCTCGTCGAACGGTCCCTGCAGGATGCTGAACGCGGTCGTGTCGTTCATCTCCCCCTCGTACAGGATGCCCGGCTTCCCGTCGATCGTGGGTTTCCCGACCGCCCTCATGGACACGAACGCCCCGGCGAGGTTGGTCAGGCGGCTGACGTCGGCGCGGTGGACCAGGTGGTCGAGGCGGATGATTTCGCTCAGCGCCTGGCGGCCCTTGGTCACGTTGCCCTTCCGCCAGTAACGGCCGTCGCCGGAATCGAACGCCTCCTTGATCGCCTGCCGGAGCGGGGAGGCGAACTGGTCGATGGGCAGCCATCCGCCTTGCGTCTTGACCGCCACCTTGGCGCCCAGGCGGTAGATCTCGTACTTCCCGTCTTGAGCGTGGTACATGTCGCCGTTGAACTCGCCCTTCACGGGCGCTCCCGCCAGCTCGTCGCGCGCGGAATTGAAGTTCGGGATGTCGGCGACGGGCTTGATCAAGTACGCGAATCCGCCCGCGGCCGTGGCCTTGATCGCGGCCTCGAGTTCGGCGTCGGGCCCGGGACTGGGTTCCTGGGCCGACTGGGCCGCGACCGTCCCCGTCAACAGGGCCACCGCCAACATCCGGATCCACATAAGACGCTCCTTGGTTTTTTTCGACGACCGCGAACTTCGCCCCTGGGGTGGCGAATATTGTTGCATGCCTTGAAAGAGCTGTGCAACAATTCCGCGAATCCAGGGATCGATCGACCCGGGGTGCGCATGAAGTGCCCGACGTTCCGGTCCGATCCTCGACCCACGCCCCCTCGGTTCTCTTTGCGACCGATTTCGCCATCCAAGGGAGGATCAAGGTGAAGCTCTACACGCCGCTCTCGCTCTTCCTGTCGCTGGCGTCGCTCGCCGGCGCCGGCTCCGAGGCGTGCGCGCAGGACAAGACCGCGACCGGCCTGCCGGAGGGATGGACGACCGATATCGGGTTCTACATGTGGATGAGCGACCTGTCCGGCGACGTCACCATCCGCGACCTCACGGCCGAGGCGGACGCGGACTTCGGCGACCTGTTCGAGTCCATCGAGTCCATGTTCGCCATGCATTTCGAGGCGTGGAATCGCGACACCGTCGGCGGCTTCTTCGACCTGAGCTGGATGAATTTCGAGGAGGAGCCCGAATTCCCGGGAGGGGGCGAGGGACAGCTGGACGCCGCCCTCGGATTCGTCGAGGCCGGAGTCGCCGTCCGGACAAAACATGGCCCGGCCTATCTCGACTTCCTCGCGGGAATGCGCTGGGTGCGCCTGGAGAGCGCCCTTGAATCGCCGTCCGGCCAGGACGAGGAGAATGCCAGGAATTACTTCGACCCGTTGCTCGGCGTGCGGGTCGGGTGGCAACTCGCGGATTGGCTGCTCGCGACGTGGCGGTTCGACGCCGCGGGGTTCGGCGTCGGGACCGAGCTGAGCGGGAACATGGTGATCCAGGCGAGCGTCCGCGTCTCCCGGACGGTGGATCTCGTCGCGGGCTGGCGGACGTTGGCGATGGAGATCGACGAGGACACGTTCGATCTCGACCTGGTGCTGAGAGGTCCGTTCTTCGCGATCAACGTCGGAATGTAGGGGGCCATCGTCTTGAGAATTTCTGCGTGGATGTCGTGCGCGCTCGCGGGAGCAGCCATCGCGGGAGCCGGAGCGCCGGCCTTGGCGCAGGACATCCGCCGGCCCTCGTCCTCCGTGCAGGAGCTGGAGAACGAGATCGCCCTCTATTACTGGCTGGCCCGCATGGAAGGCGATGTCGACATCCAGGGCGTCAGCGGAGACGTGGACTCCGGGTACGCCAAGTCCTCCATCGGCCTGCACTACGAGTTGTGGGAGCGGGACTCGTGGGGAGGCGGCATCGACCTCTTCCGGATGGTCCTCGAGGACGATCCGGACGTGCCCGCGGGTGAGGGAGATTTGAAAACTGAAGTCGCCCTGGCCGAAGCCATGTTCATCGGCCGGACCCGATCGGGCCAGACCACCTTGGACTTCTTCGGAGGACTTCGCTGGATGACGCTGAAGTCCCGTTTCGAGGCGGCCGGGGTGGATGAAGACCGTTCGAGGAATTACGTCGATCCCATCTTCGGAGTCAAGGCGGGGAGCGCGCTCTCGGAGTGGATGCACCTCTCGCTCCGGGTGGACTTCGGGGGCTTCGATATCGGGACCAAGCTCAGCTATAACCTGATCTTCGCGGCGACCGTGAACGTTTCGCCCACCGTCAGCTTGGGCTTCGGGTGGAGAATGTTCGGGTTCGAGATCGACGACAGCGACCACGAGTTCGACTTACGACTGAACGGCCCGCTGATTTCGGCGGCCCTTGGTTTCTGAGCGCCATGCATCAATTCATCAAGCGGAACCTGGATCCCGCCGGGATCCTCGGCGAGGTCCTGTTCGGCCTCATCATGGCGCTCGGGTTCACGGCGGCGGTGCGGTTGGGCCACGAGGACGCGGACAGCCGCGCGCTCTTCACGGGGATCCTCGGCTGCAACATCGCGTGGGCCGTCGTGGACGGCGTGATGTACGCGCTGACCGAGCTGTTCGAGCGGGGCCGCGTCGCCCGCCTCGCGCGCGACGTGCTCGCGGCCCGCGACGAGGCCGAGGCGATCCGGCTCATGGCCGGGGAAATGGACGAGCGCGTCGAAGCGCTGACGACTCCCGAACAACGGACGGAACTCTACCGGGGGATGCTGGCCCAACTCCGCGGCAAGGGCGTGGAGCCCGCGCGCCTCACGCGGGACGACGTGATGGGAGGGATCGCCGTCGCGCTCGTCATCCTGTTCTGCACGCTGCCGATCGTCGTCCCCTACCTCCTGGTGAAGGATGATCCGGAGCGCGCCGTGCGGATTTCGAACGCCATCGCCCTGGCGCTCCTGTTCATGCTCGGCATGTGGTGGGGGCGCGTCGTCGGCGCGCGTCCCGTGAAGATCGGAATCGGATTGACGCTGGTCGGGCTCGTGCTGGTGGGAGTCACGATCTTCCTCGGCGGATAGAGGCGAAACCCGGAGGCCGAAGTCGTCGGTCGCGGACCGGATTTATCGCTAACACTCCCATGGGACCGCTGCTCAAGGAAATTCGCCGCAACCCGCTGCTCTGGCTCCTGGTCTTCGTGCCCGCGGTGTTCATCGCCCACACGGCGGCGCCCACGTCGCACACGCTTCACTTCGCGGTCGCCATCCTCGCCATCGTGCCGCTCGCGGCGCTGCTCAGCCATGCCACCGAGTCCGTGGCCGCGAAGACGGGAGACGCGATCGGGGGCCTGCTCAACGCGACGCTGGGAAACCTGACCGAACTGATGATCGCGCTGACGGCCCTGCGGGCGGGCGAGTACATGCTCGTGAAGGCCTCCATCGCGGGCGCAATCGTGACCAACACGCTCTTCATGCTCGGGGGGTCGTTCCTGCTCGGCGGACTCAAGCATCACGTCCAGGAGTTCAATCCCGCCACGGCGCGGCTCCAGTCGCTGATGCTCTTCCTGGCGACGATCGCCTTGCTGGTCCCGTCGGCCTTGGGCGCGGCGGACGCCTCGCCGCCGACGGACATGCTCCAGGCCCTGAGCGTATGCCTGGCCGTCCTCCTCATCGTCACCTACGCGCTGGGCCTGCTCTTCTCGCTCAAGACCCACAAAGAGGCCTTCCAGTCGGTCGGGGAGGGGGAAGGCCACGGCTCGCCGTGGCCGATGGGGCTGGCGCTCGGGACGCTGGTCGCCGTCACGGTCGTGGTCGCGCTCGTCAGCGAGGTCTTCGTCGAGTCGGTGGGCGAAGCCGCGAAGACGCTGGGGATGACGCCGGCGTTCGTCGGGTTCATCGTCGTGGCGCTCGTGGGGGCCGCCGCGGAGATTACGGCGGCGTTCTCGGGCGCGCGAAAGAACCGGATGGACCTCAGCGTCGGCATCGCCCTGGGCAGTGCGGCGCAGATCGCCCTGTTCGTCGCCCCGGTGCTCGTGCTGGCCAGCTATGCGCTGGGACCGGGGCCGATGGACCTCATCTTCTGGCCGGGGGCCGTCGTCATGATGCTGTTCGCGGCCGTCACCGCGACGTTCGTCGCTTCCACCGGCAAGACGGCCTGGTTCAACGGCGTGCTGTTGTTGGGAGTCTACCTGGTCTTCGCGATCACGCTCTACCTGAGGCCTCCGCGAGCCGGGTAAGAAGATCCACGTCCTCGAGACTGGAACCAAGACTCCTCCCGGATTGCCGTGGCGGACTGCGAGTTTCAATATCGCGTTGACTCGTAGGACCCGCGGAGCCGGAGAGGAGTCATCCCATGGAGTGGCTGGTCCAGACTCTAAGAACCTATCCCGAGATCGCGATTTTCCTGACGCTCGCCCTGGGGTTCCTCATCGGGAAGGTGAAGATCGGGTTCTTCAGCCTGGGCAGCGTGACGGGAGTCCTCCTGGCGGGCGTCTTGATCGGGCAGCTGAACATCACCATCTCCTCGCACGTCAAGTCGGTCTTCTTCCTGATGTTCCTGTTCGCGGTGGGCTACAGCGTGGGACCGCAGTTCTTCCGGGGCCTGAAGAGCGACGGTCTGTCGCAGGTGTTCTTCGCCGGGGTCGTGTGCGTCGCCTGCCTGGCGACGGTTTGGGCCTGCGCCAAGGTCTTGGAATACAACGTGGGGCAGGCGGCGGGCCTGCTTTCGGGCGCCTGCACGATCTCCGCCGTCCTTGGCGTGGCGACCGATTCGATCAACCAGCTCAAGATGGGCGATGACGCCAAGAAGGCGGCCCTTGACGCCATGCCGATCGCCTACGCGGTGACGTACTTGTTCGGCACCGCGGGCTCGGCGTGGGTCCTGGCCAGCATCGGACCGAGACTGCTGGGGGGCGGGCTTCCCGAGAAGTGCAAGCAGCTTGAAGCGGACATGGGCGTGTCGGATATGCCCGCCGGGGTGAGGTCCGCGTACGAGCGGTTCGTCGTCCGGTGCTTTCGGCTCACCGAGGACTCGCTGGCCGGGAAGACGGTCGAGGAATTCGAGAACCACTTCACGTCCCTGGCGCCGTCCGCGCGCCTCTTCATCGAGAGGATCCGGAGGGACGAAAAAATCGAGGAGATCGAACCCGGGTTCGCGCTCCGCAAGGGCGACATCGTGGCGGTGATCGGCCGCCGGGAGGTCCTTCTCGAGCACCAGGCCAAGATCGGGCCGGAAGCCGAGGACCCGGTGCTGCTGGACTTCCGCGTGCAGCAGTTGAGCATCGTGATCACGAACCCGAAGCTGGAGGGGAAGCCGCTGAAAGAGATCGTGGAGTCCGCGGACGCCGCCCTGGTGCGCGGGGTGTTCCTGAAGAGCATCCGGCGCGTGGACCAGGAGATGCCGATCACCCCCGGCACCAAGCTCGATCGCGGCGACGTGGTCGAGATCGTGGGACCCCACCGGGACGTGGAGCGGGTGGCCAAGATCCTGGGGTACGCGGACCGGATCACCGACCAGACCGACGTCGTGTTCATGGGCCTCGGCATCGCGGTCGGCGCCCTCGTCGGCGCCTTCGCATTCGAGATCGGGGAGATCCCGTTCAGCCTGAGCACGAGCGGCGGAGCGTTGTTCGCGGGTCTCGTGTGCGGCTGGCTGCGGTCCGTGAACCGGACGTTCGGCCGGATCCCCGGCCCGGCTCTCTGGGTGATGAACAATATCGGGCTGACGATCTTCATCGCCGTGGTGGGCATCAGCGCGGGCCCGAATTTCGTGACCGGCCTGAAGGAGGCGGGGCTCAGTCTCCTCGTCGCCGGCATCGTCGTGACCAGCGTTCCGCTCATCGTCGGCCTTCTCGCGGGGCGATACTTGTTCCGGTTCCATCCGGCCATCACGCTCGGGGCCTGCGCGGGGGCCCGGGCGACGACCGCCGCGCTGGGCGCGATCCAGGACGCCTGCAAGAGCAACGTCCCCGCGCTGGCCTACACCGTCCCCTACGCCGTGGGAAACACCCTGCTGATCATCTGGGGGGTGGTGATCGTGGCGCTCATGAAATGAGGGGGAGTGCGGGCGGGACCTTGTAACAGGAACGGTTGCCATGGAGTGGTTCACTCAGCGACTCTCCGACCTTCCCGAGGTGAGCCTCTTTCTCTGCCTGGCCCTCGGCTACGCGATCGGCAATATCAAGGTCAAGGGCATCGGGCTCGGCACCGTCGTCGGATCCCTGGTCGTCGCCCTCGTCATTGGCCTGCTCGCGAAGGATGGCGTCCACATCCCCCCCTTCGCGAAGACCATCTTCTTTGCCTTGTTCATGTTCGCGACGGGGTACGAGGTCGGGCCCGAGTTCTTCCGCGGCCTCGGCAAGGGCGGGGCGAAGATGATCGCGCTGTCCGTCACGTACTGCCTCGTCGGCCTGGGAGCGGTCCTCCTCATGGCGAAGCTCTTCGGATTCGACAAGGGACTGGCGGCCGGGCTGCTCTCCGGCGCCCTCACCCAGTCCTCGGCGATCGGCACGGCCACGGATGCGATCCAGCGGCTGTCGCTTGACGCGGCGACGAAGGAGCGCCTCATCAGCCACATCGCGATCGGCGACGCCGCCACGTACCTCTTCGGAGCCGCGGGCGTGATGCTCCTGCTCACCAAGGGATTGCCCAAATTCGCGGGATTCGACCTTCGCGAGGCGTGCCGAAAATACGAGGCCGAGCTCGAGGGCGATGCGGAGGGCGACTCCGGCCGGATCAACGCTCCCATCGAGGTGCAGGCGTTTCGGCTCACCGGGTCCCCTGTCGTCGGCAAGCGGGTGGGGGAGACCGTGGACGCGCTGAGCCTGGAGACCAGCCGGATTGCCATCCAGCACGTCCGGCGGGGACAGCGCCTGTTCGAGCCGAACCGCGGCGAGCTCCTCCAGGAGGGAGATGTCGTCGTCCTCTCGGGCCGCCGCGATCGCCTCCTGGAGATCCAGCCGCAGCTCGGACCCCAGGTCGTGGATGTCGAAGCCATGGACATCCCGTTCGAGATCACCCCCGTGGTCGTCACGAACAAGGAGTACACGCGCATGACGCTCCGGGAGATCGGCCGGAGCGCCCATCCGGGGGGAGTCCATCTCCGGCGCGTCTTCCGGCAGGGCCAGCAGCTGCCGGCGCTTCCCAATACGCGCATCGAGCGGGGCGACACGCTGGAGCTGGTCGGACGGCCGACGGACATCGATCGCGTGGGCGGCATTATCGGATTCGTGGACCGGCCCCGGGACCACAGCGACGTGACGTTTCTCGGGATCGCGATCGCGCTCGGGGCGCTCATCGGATTCCTCTCCTTCAACCTGGGATCGATCCCCATCAGCCTCGGAACCGGGGGCGGCGTCCTGCTCATGGGACTCGCGTTCGGATGGCTGCATTCCGTCCGGCCCCGGTGGGGGCGCATCCCGCGGCCGTCGGTCTGGCTCATGCAGACGCTCGGCCTCAACACGTTCGTCGTCATCGTCGGGCTCGGCGCGGCGCCGCACCTCATCGACGCCCTGAAGAGCAACGGGATCGCGCTTATCGTGGCCGGCATCGTCGTGTCGCTGGCGCCCAACCTCGCGACGGCGGCCCTGGGCTGGTACGGGTTCCGCATGAACGGGGGCCTCCTCGTGGGGGCCGTCGCCGGCGCCGGCACCTGCACGGCGGCCTTGAGCGTCGCGGTCGAGGACTCCGAGAGCCGCGTCCCCGCGCTGGGGTACACGGTCCCGTACGCCTTCAGCAACGTCGTCCTGACCCTGTGGGGCCCCGTGGTGGTGACCCTGGCCTGAATCGAACGTGAGCGGTCGTTTGAAGGGAACGGAAATTTCTAGGGAGGCATTCAATGATCCGGACAACGAAGTTCTTGTGGCCGCTGGCGGCCGTGATCGCGGTCGCCGCGGCGCGGCCCGCGGCCGCGCAGGAGGACGAGTCCGCGATTCCGTCCTGGCTGAAGTTCCTCAGCTTCTCCCAGGACCAGGCCAAGCCCGCCGAGACCGCGCCCCCGCAACAGGCCGGGCAGGAAAGCCCGGTCACGCCGAGGGGAGCCTTGAAGGACGAGCAGGAGAGCGCGCCCCGCCTCGACAAGCTGACCCTGGATCCGAAATACAAGGGATTCGTCCCGATCCCCAACACGCCCATGATGATCAAGTTCAACGCCAAGCCCCGCGTGGACATGACGTTGGACAACGGCAACGCCGGGGATGACAACCGCTTCATCACGGCGAAGATCCCGGTGAGCAACGATCCCGCGCAGGGAGGGGGCAGCGTCTTCAACATCAACGCGAAGGGCTCGGTGCTGACCCTGGAAGTCCGGGCGCCGGAACTCGACGGCGCGCCGAGATTCTTCTACCAGAACGACTTCTACGGATCCGGCGGCGGCGAATTCCCGTATCGCATCCGCCACCTGTACGGAGCGGTTCACAACGTCATCGTCGGGATGACCTTCAGCGTCTTCGAGGACCCGGACGTCTGGCCCGACACGGTGGACTTCGAGGGACCGAACTCCGCCATCTTCGCCCGGCGCCCGCTGGCCCGCTTCATGCTGCCGATCGGCGAGCAATTTCACATGAACTTCGGCATCGAACAGCCGGAATCGGAGATCGACAGTTCGGTCGATCCGGGCGGCGCGGCCATCAACCACTGGCCCGATGTCGGCGCCAACATCCGCTGGGAGGCCAAGGACGTCGGGCACGCGCAGCTGGCGACCATCATCCGCCAGCTGGGATTCCGCGGCCCGGTCACGGGCAACCAGAGGACGATGGGCTGGGGGTTCAACCTGTCGGCGGTCATGTCCCTGTTCGCGGCCGACTCCGTCCAGGCGCAGGTCACCGTCGGCGAGGGGATCTTCCGGTACATGAACGACGATTTCTTCAACAACGACGCCGCGTTCGACTCCAACGGCGACCTCCAGGCGATCCCCTGCACCGCCTTCATGTTCGGCTACACCCACCGCTGGAACGAGAAATGGCGGTCGACGACGAGCTACGGGTACGTCAACCTGGACAACGAAGCGTCCCAGGGCCCGGACGCCTATCACCTGACCCACTATGCGAGCGTCAACCTCGTCTGGCAGGCCCGCGAGCGTCTGAACCTGGGATTTGAATTCCTGTACGGATCCAAGGAGACGAATGACGGCCACACGGGCAACGCGTCCCGTGCCATGTTCGGCCTGGTCTACTCGCTGTTCTAAGGAGACGCGGCGCCCCCATGGTCCCCATGCAGATCGTCGCGATGTTCCTGTGCGCGGCGGCGATTCCCGCCGCCGCGCACGCCCAGGATCCCGCTCCGGTCAAACAGCAGCAGAGTCCCGTTCAGCAGCGTGAGAGCCTCAACGACCGCCAGGAAGGCGCGCCCCGCCCGGGCAACCTGGCGCTGGATCCGGGACTCGAGGGTTTCATCCCGGTGCCCAACACCCCGGTCCTGATCCGGTTCAACGCCCAGCCCCGCGCGGACATGACGATGGACAACCGCAACGCCGGCGACGACAGCCGCTTCGTCACCGCCGTCATTCCCGTGAAGTCGGATCCGGCGTTCGGAGGCGGCGGCGTCTTCAACATCAACGCGAAGGGCTCGCAGCTCAGCCTGGACGTCCGCGCGCCGGGGGTCGACGGCTCCCCCCGGTTCTTCTACCAGAACGACTTCTACGGGGATGACGACGGAGAGTTTCCCTACCGCGTCGACCAGCTCTACGGGGAGATTTACAACGTCATCGTGGGAATGACCCACAGCGTCTTCGAGGATCCGGACGCCTGGCCCGACACGGTCGATTACGAGGGCCCGAATTCCGCGATCTACGCGAGGCGTCCGCTGGCGCGCGTCATGCTCCCGTTGAACGACTCCTGGCTCGTCAACGTGGGGGTTGAGCAGCCCGAGTCGGAAGTGGACAACTCGATCGATCCCGACGGCGTGTCCGTGAATCACTGGCCCGACGTCGGCGCGAACATCCGATGGGAGTCCGCGGACATCGGCCACGTGCAGTTCGCGACGATCCTCCGCCAGATCGGCCACAACGGTCCGCTGACGGGTCACCAGCGCACGCTCGGATGGGGCGTGAACCTGGCGGCCGCGATCACCCTCTTCGGGGAGGATTCGGCGCAGGCGCAGCTGACGTATGGCGAAGGAATCTTCCGGTACCTGAACGACAACTTCGTCAGCAACGACGCCGCCTTCGACGAGGACGGAGACCTGACGGCCATCCCCTGCCTGGGGCTCATGTTCGGGTACACGCACGAATGGAGCGAGGCCTGGCGGTCGACGGCGAGCCTGGGGTACGTGAACCTGGACAACCCGGCGTCGCAGGAGGCGACCGCCTACGACACCACGCAGTACGCGAGCGTGAACGTGATCTGGCAGGTCCGGAACCGGCTGAGCCTCGGCTTGGAGGGCCTGTACGGATCGAAGGAGCAGAACGACGGGGATCGCGGGAACGTCTTCCGGGTCCACTTCGGACTGGTCTATTCGCTGTTCGAATGAGGGAAATCCGGCCGCCCCCTTGTCGCGGGGAATTGGAAACTGTCGCGTAGTTTGTCGGAGGATCGGCCCGGCCGAAGGAGACTGGAGTCACGATGCAGAAAACGAAGAGCAGAGCTTCCTCGGTCGCCCGAAGCCGCCAGAAGGAGCTCCTCAAGCTGAGCCCCTTCGAGCTCAAGGACAAGCTGATCGAGCTCGCGAGCGACAAGGAGCGCGAGGGCGACCAGCAGCTCCTGAACGCGGGACGGGGAAATCCGAACTGGATCGCCACGGAGCCGCGGGAGGCGTTCGGGACGCTCCTGCGGTTCGGCCTCGAGACGTTCCGCGTGGGAGAGAACCGGCCGGGACTGGGATGGATGCCGGCGATGGCCGGGATCTCGGACCGCTTCTCCGGGTTTCTCCAGAAGAACTCTTCGGCGCCGGGAATCGACCTGCTCTCCCGCTCGTTCGAGTACGGCGTGCGCGACTTGAAGTTCGACCCCGACACGTTCATCTACGAGCTGACGGAGAGCATCATCGGCTGCATGTACCCCGTGCCCGATCGCATGCTCCGGTGCTGCGAGCGGATCGTCCACGAGTTCCTGGCGCGGGAGATGTGCGGCGGGAAGCCGCCGCCGGGGACGTTCGACCTGTTCGCGGTCGAGGGCGGCACGGCGGCGATGTGCTACATCTTCGACTCGCTGATGCTGAACCGGCTCCTCCACCGCGGCGACGGGATCGCGCTCGGCGTTCCGACGTTCACGCCTTATCTCGAGATCCCGCACTTCGACCGGTACGCGTTCAAGGTCACGATGCTCGACGCCTCCAAGGAAGTGCGGCCCGACGGCGGCCACACCTGGCAGTTCGCCGACGAGGAGATCGACAAGCTCGCCGACAAGCGCATCAAGGCCTTCTTCCTGGTCAATCCCAGCAATCCGCCCTCGGTCGCGGTGCGCGAGAGGACGATCCAGCGCCTGGTCAAGCTCGTGAAATCGAAGCGCCCCGATCTCATCATCATCACCGACGACGTGTACTCCACGTTCGTCCCGGGGTTCCGGTCGCTGATGGCCGACCTTCCCCGGAACACGATCGGCGTCTATTCCTACTCGAAGCACTTCGGCTGCACGGGCTGGAGGCTCGGGGTCGTGGCCGTCCACCAGGACAACATCTACGACGAGAGGATCGCGAAGCTCCCGGCGAAGGACCGGGCGGACCTGGATCACCGGTACCTCAGCATCTCGCTGCATCCGGAGAAGCTGAAATTCATCGACCGCATGGTGGCGGACAGCCGCCAGGTGGCCCTGAACCACACGGCGGGGCTGTCGACGCCCCAGCAGGTCCAGATGGCGCTCTTCTCCCTGTACGCCCTGCTGGACAAGGGGGATTCGTACAAGAACCTCTGCCAGTCCATCGTCCGCAAGCGCTACGACGCGCTCTGGGAGGGCCTGGGAATCAAGCCGCCTCCGGACGACACGAAGGCCTACTACTATTCGGAAATCGACCTCATGGTCTGGGCGGAGAAGAAGTACGGCCCCGCGTTCGTCCAGTTCCTGCGCCGGAACTACGAATGCACCGACGTGCTCTTCCGCCTGGCGGAACATTGCGGCATCGTGCTCCTGCACGGGGGCGGGTTCGGCGGGCCCGACTGGTCGGTGCGCGTCTCGCTCGCCAACCTCGCCGACGACACCTATTCGAAGATCGGCCGGATGCTGAAGGAAGTGGCCGGCAAGTACGTTGAGGAATGGAAGGCCGCGGGCGGGGAATGAACTCGAAACGTGATTTCAAGGGGCTGGGCATGAACGCACTGACGTCGATGATCCTGATCCTCGGACTCCTGGCCTGCGCGCCGCCCGGCAAGCAGGAAACCGGCGCCGCCGGCCCCAAGGCGAAGATCATGATCCTCGCCACGGGCGGGACGATCGCGGGCGCCCAGACGAGCACCTCGGAAGCGGGGTACAAGTCGGGGAGCTTCAACGTCGACGATCTCATCAAGGCGGTGCCCAAGATGGGCGACCTGGCCACGATCACCGGCGAGCAGGTCGCGAGCATCGGCAGCCAGACGATGAACCACGAGGTGTGGCTCAAGCTGGCGAACCGCGTCAACGAGGTGCTCAAGGGCGCCCATGACGGCGTCGTGATCACGCACGGCACGGACACGCTCGAGGAGACCGCCTACTTCCTGAGCCTGGTCGTGAAGAGCGACAAGCCGGTGGTGCTCGTCGGCTCCATGCGCCCGGCCACCGCCATCAGCGCGGACGGCCCGGCGAATCTCTACAACGCGGTCGCGCTGGCGGCGAATCCCGACGCGAAGGGGCGCGGCCCGCTCATCGTCCTCAACGACGAGATCCACTACGGCCGCGAGTCGCAGAAGATGAACAGCACCCAGCTCGACACGTTCAAGTCGCCCAACCGGGGGCGGGCGGGCGTCATGAACGTGGGCCGGACGCACTTCTTCTACAAGCTCCCGACGAAGCACACGACGCAGAGCGAGTTCTCGATCGACGGCGTCGCCGAGAAGGACCTCCCGCGCGTCGAGATCGTCTACTCGTTCGCGAACTACGGGCGCGACACGATCGACTTCCTCGTCGGCAAGGGCGTGAAGGGCCTCGTGCTGGCGGGCGTGGGGGACGGCAACAGCACGGACACGGCCATCGCGGGCCTGGCGGACGCGGCGAAGAAGGGCGTCGCCGTGGTCCGGTGCAGCCGCACGGGCAGCGGGCTCGTCGTCCGGAACATCGAGATCGACGACGACAAGATGGGATTCATCGCCGGGATGGAACTGAATCCGCAGAAGGCGCGCATCCTGCTGATGCTCGCGCTGATGAAGACGTCCGACCCGAAGAAGCTCCAGGAATTGTTCATGGTCTACTAGGGTCGCATCAAAGTTGATTCTGACGGTTGAGACGTAACCTGCGGATCCGCAGTTCGAGAAGGCCGACCAGAAGTTCAACGTTCTGAGTGCTGCGTTCAGCGTTCGTTCGAAGTTCCGGGTTCGGACTGGACGGTGAACGAAGAACTCTGAACGAACTCAGCACCCAGAACTCCGAACTCCGAACTTCCAGCAGGTGTCGCATCCGAACCGGCCGGGTGAGAACCGCGGGAGTCAATCTTGATGCGACACTAGCCTCCGTAGGAGGCGCGGGCATACACGCGCCACCGCGTGTCGAAGGCGTCGAGGCTCCAGCCGAAGACCTCGTTGAGCGTCTTCTCGTCCTCCTCTTCCTTCTGGCCGCGGATCTTCGAGAGGAACTCGAGGAACTTCTCGCGGTGCTCGGTGACG
>DASRJF010000107.1:0-3025 GCA_035649615.1 Planctomycetota bacterium
GATCCTCGAAGTTGTTCAGCCCGACGCCGAACGGGTGGGCCTTCGCGACGCGCGCCGCGGCGTCCCAATAGACATCGCGCACCGTGAGGCTCACCGATCGCTTCGCCAGGGCTTTGGGCGACAGGGGACCGGCCGCCACGAGCGCGGCCGCCAGCACGACCGACGCTCCGGAAGCCAGGAGGATTCCCCGGCGCCACGCGGGCCGCGCCCGCACGACCAGCAGGACGAAGAATGCGAGCGCGGCCGCGATGGACGCCACCCCGGCCCCCAACGCTCCGGTCACGCCGAGGCAGAACAGGCCGACCCCCGCGATCAGCAGGCCGGCGATCCGCACGCCCCTCGACTTCGAATCCAGCGTCGTTCCGATCAGGAACGGGAGCGCGAGCACGAGGAATCCGCCGAACGTGTTCGGATACTTGTTGAACGTGCTCCACGGTTCGCGGGCGGCGATCCGGGTGGCGAGCTCGCCCTCGTCGTTCGCGGCGTCCCGGGCGAGCTGGGCCTCGGAGGAATCTCGAGCCTCACCGAGCTGGAGGTACTGGATCCCGCCGTACAGGACGATGACCGTGGTCACGGCGAGCAGGATCGCGAAGAGGGCGGTCCGGTTCGGGGGACCGAAGAGGTGGATGGCGAGGGGCACGGCCAGGGCGGCGGCGCACCACCCGGCGGTTCCGTCCAGCGCGCCCAATCGATACGGGGCGCCGAAACTCGTGATCAGCGAGAGCGCCGCCAGCGCGGCGAGCGGAATTTCGAATCCCGACAGGCGCCAGGGGAGCCGGCGCTCCAGCGCGCGCGCCGTGAGCCACACCGCCGCGGAGAGCGGGACCAGGAGGTGGGCCGCGAGGTTGGCCCCCCACGAGCCGTCGCCGCCTCCCAGGGAGAGCCGGAGGGAGGCGTGCGCGGCGAACAGTCCGAGGGCCGCCCCGTCCAGGAGACGGGCGGCGCCGCCGTCACTTCGGCCCGTGGTCATGCAGCTGTCCGGTCCTGTCGAGCAACCCGATGATGCCGAACGTCAGCGCGAGCTGCGCCAGGATGATCCCGGCGCCGAGCGCGTCGACCTGCAGGAGGAGGATCGCCGCGAGCCCCGTCATCGCGGTCATCGCGTACACGGTCAGGGCCGCGCCCCGCGGCGTCATCCCCAGCGCGACGAGGCGGTGGGCCAGGTGGTTGCGGTCGCCCTCAAACATGGGACGCCGGTGGCGGAGCCGCGTGAGGATGACGCTCGCCATGTCGTAAAGCGGCACCGCCAGGACCACGAGCGGAATCGCCCAGGCGAACGGCCGCCGCTGCGCCGCGGAATCGTAGAACGTGAACGTCACCGTCAAGGTCGAGAGCGCGAACCCGACGAACAGGCTTCCGCCGTCGCCGATGAAGACGCGCGCCGGGGGAAAGTTGAAGAGGAGGAACCCGGCGCTCGCGCCCGCGAGGGCGGCCAGGGCCGCCGCCACGAACCACTGTCCGGTCACCGCGGCGATGATGGCGAAGGCCGCGCACGCCAGGAACGTCACCCCGCCCGTCAAGCCGTCCATGTGGTCGAGCAGGTTGAAGGCGTTGGTCACGCCGACGATCCACAGGACCGTGATCGCGCCCCCGACCACATCGGACGTCCACGATCCTTCCAGGAAGAGCGAGAGCCGCTCGCTCCCGATCACGAAGGCGGTCGCCACCAGCGTTTCGACGATCAGCCTCAGGCGCGGCGAGAGCTTCCAGCGGTCATCCGCAGTGCCCAGGAAGAGGATGACGAGCGATCCGCCCGCCAGGAGGAACAGGTCCGGCGCCTTCGAGACCGCGCCGGGCGCGTAGGCGACGACGTCGGCCGGCAGCCCCAGCGTCGTGCCTCGCGTCATCAGCCAGCACGCGGCGAGCCCCGCGCCGAGCGTGAGGAGGAACCCCAGCCCGACGCCGAGTCCTCCCCCGTAAGGCATCGGGACCCCGTGCGATTTGCGGGGCCCGGGGCGGTCGACGAACCCGACGCGGGTCGCGATGCGGATGATGAGCGGAAGCGAGAGGGCCGTGATGGCGAAAGCCGCGGCGGCGGTCAACAAAATGATCCAGATCATTAGCCTTCTGCCTTCAGCCTTCTGCCTTCAGCTCGAAGATTCGGGTCATAGCCAGGAATTCGGGGCTCAGGGCTCAGCGCAGATGGCAGTGGGCTGATGGCAGAAGGCTAGAGAATGGCATTGATTTCCTTCTTCATCGACTCGGCGGCCGCCGTGACGGCCTTCGTCCAGACGCCGGCCGACTGCGACTTCCACGGCTCCTTCTCGTACGCGAAGATGACGCTCCGCGACGCGTTGACCACGGCGCCCAAGCCCTCGCGACCGAAGCACGCCTTCAGATCCGAAGCCTTCGCGCCCTGGGCGCCGTAGCCCGGCACGAGCAGGAAGGAATTCGGGAGCGCCTCCCTCACGCGCATGGCCTGCTCGGGATGCGTCGCGCCGGCGACCGCGCCCACGGAGCTCCACCCGTACTTGCCCATCAACCCCTCGCCCCACGCCTTGACGCGGTCCGCGACATGGAGAAAGAGCGGACGGCCGTCGATCAGGCGGTCCTGGAAATCGCCGGAGCCCGGGTTGGACGTCTTGACGAGGACGAAGAGCCCGCCGTCGCGCTTCCTCGCCTCCTCGATGAACGGCTCCATGCTGTCGGACCCGAGGTACGGATTGACGGTGATCGCGTCGCAGCGGAAGGAGTCGAGGTGCGCCTCGGCGTACGCGCGCGCGGTCTCGGGGACGTCGCCGCGTTTCACGTCGCCGATGACGAGGATCCCCTGCTCCCGCGCGTAGCGGCAGAGGGCGTAGTACGTGGCGAGGCCGATCGGCCCGAGGCGTTCGTAGAAGGCGATCTGCGGCTTCACCGCGACGGCGTGGTCGCGCACCGCGTCGATGATCTCGCCCCCCCATTCCAGGATGGCCTTCGCCGCGCGCTCGACGTCCGACTTGGCGCCCCGCTGGAGTTCGGGCGGCAGGTTCTCGACCCGCGGATCGAGCCCGACGACGACCCGGCTGTTCTTGGACTTGATGGC
>DASRJF010000108.1:0-17023 GCA_035649615.1 Planctomycetota bacterium
TTCCCGTTCAGCCAGACCTCGGCCCCCTCCGGCTTCGAATTGAAGAGGATCATCTGGGAGGTCCCCGACTTGATCAGGGCGCACCCCGAGAGGGCCAGGACGACCACCGACAGGACGGCCTTACTTCGCATAGACCCTCAAGACGAGTTTCGTAAGCCCCCCGGAGTCGGTTTCGTATCCCGCCACCACGAGGTTGTTTTCGGAAAGGGCGCAACTCACCGCGCGGTCGTTCCCGAATCCACCGTGGTGGGTGCGGGTCCAAACCGGGAAAAACAGGTTGAATGTGGTGTCGAAGCGGTACTTCCGGACGACCATGTTCTCGCCTTGCCCCGAGACGGTTTCGTACCCCACGACGTAAACATAATCCGTGCCGCCGGACTCCTCCACCGCGATGTCGAGGATCTCGTCGTCCCCTACCGAGGCCAGGATGATGGAGTTGTTGGTGGTCGGGGTTCCATCATCCGACGTGTAGCGCCGGAGGATCCCGTCCTTCCCGTTGGTGTCCGTGCCCACCATGCCGCCGACGTAGACGTCGCCCGAGGCGTCGACTTCGATGGCGTGGCCTACGTCAGAAGGGGCGTCGCCATCGTCAAAGGCCTCGTCCCACTGGGGGTCTCCATCCAAGTCGAACTTCGCCGTGTAGACCTGGATGGTGGCCAGGAGTCCCGAGTTCAATTCGCCGGCCATGAAGATGTCGCCGTTCGCACCCAGGGTCACGGCGTGCCAGTACGTGTTTATGCTGGGATTGTTGCCATCGAGCTGTGAGGAGCTTTGCCAAACCGGTGGGTCGCTTACGACGTCGACGGTGTCGGGAAACTTGACCCGCCAGTGATTCCGGCCAGAAATGAGGGAGGTCATGCCTCCGACAACGATGACGAACCCGGCATTGTCCACCGCGATGGAGTTGTGCTCGACCCGATCGTTTCCAAAACCTGATGCAAACCCTGAAGCATTACCGACTGCAAGGTTGGCTTCGAATCGACGAACTTGAACTACTCCATTACCTGTGGAACACGCGGTAAAAATCACACCCTCGGAATCTACCGCGACGGAATGGCTTCCGCTTCCCACCGCCACGAGGTCGGTGCTTATCTCGACATCGTCCACAAAGCTGCCGTCGAGGTCATACCGCACGAGCCGTCCAGTGTCGCCTACCGACAACGTGAGATGAATCCGGCCGGTTCCGTTGATGGCCATGCCGCCGGGGCGTTCATTGCCATTCGTAGGGTTCTGGAATCCCCCGCCCCCGACGGCAATCAAGTCGCCGGGCGCCGCAGGCTGGGTCAATCCTTGGCTGTTGATTCGGAACCGGTCGATTGGATTCGTGTACCTCGTGAAGATGAAGGCGCACTCGTCGTTGGCCACCGCGGCCGTGATCGCCGGATCCGCGTCCGGCGGACCCAGGAACTTGGTCTCATCGGTCACCAGGTTCGAATAGGTGGGCGCCGACGCGTACTCCACGACGGTCCCCTGCGTGTCGAAAATCTCCACGCAATCCAGGTTGAAGTTCTCGTACGAGGAGACCTGGATCAGGATCGCGTTGAACGACCCCGGCGCCGCTAACGGATCGAAGATGAACGTGGCCGCGGCGTTCCCGAGAAACGTCCACGGCCCGGCGGGTTGCAGGACGGGTATCCCTTTCGCCGCGGCGAGCGCCTCCCGCTCCAAGGCCGCGGCGGTGGCGTCGGGGAACTGGGCGATATACGCCTTGAAGATCGGTTCTCCGAAGCCGACGGTGGGGGGCACGGGAGCCGGAAGCGGCGCCGCGTCGTCGCTCGAACTGCTGTCATTCCCCGACATGAGGATCGCCACGGTGGCCACGTCGCACCCGGACAGCAGCACGAGCCACAGCAGGAGGGTACAGCGTTTCATTTGGGAGAGCCCAACATCACGCCATCGCGTTCGAGGAACAGCTTGAGGTGACTCCGCAGGGCCTCGGCCGCCTTCAGCCCCTTGACCTTCTTCAGGACCAATTCGATATCGTCGAGCGCGGACAAACGCAAGACTTTCGCGTTCGACTTCGAGAGCGGCGCGAAGTCCGCGATGAGGAAATTCGCGCAGGCGCGGTCGAACCTCGCCTCGACGAAATCGGGGACGCGGGCGATCGCCGACGACAGGAGGTCGACCGCCAGCAACGCATCGACCGACGGGTCGTCTTGCAACTTGGCGAGCTCGAGGACCGCGGCCCCCCACAGGTGCAGCGCCTGCGGGTGGTCATGGAAGCCGTCGTTCGCCTGCTTGAAGCCGTCGTTCGCGAGCTGGGCGAAGTCCCGCGCGTCCAGGAACTTCTTCGCGCGAAGACAGGCCGCCGCCGACACCAGGTTGGCGGAGATGTTCGAGACCTCGGGTCTCGACGCCGTCGGCAGGCTGGGCAGTTCCTTGAACGTGTTGTCGGGCTGGCCCATCCGGAGCCAGGCCTCTCCGCGCAGGACCTTGGGGACTTTCCATCCGGAGTTCCCGAGCTTGTTCGCGAAGTTGATCGCCTCGTTCAGCGGGACCTGGAAGACCTGGAAATCCGCGCCCCGGAGCCTCAGGCGCGCCCCCTTCGAAATCAGGGCTTCGATCCTCGCGCGCTTGCCCATCCAGGTCGCCGGGTCGCCGCCGAGTTCGGCCTCCGCCTTCGCGTACTCCGCTTCGTCGTCGTCGCCCGAGAGCGCCTTCCACCGGAGGCCCGCCACGCGCAGGACGCCGCGCACTTCGCTCTTCCCGCCCGGGGGGAACCTTCCGGCCGCCTCCAGGATGTTCGCCGGATCGATGCCGCGCTCAACGGAGCGCCGCGCCATGCAGGCGAGGACGACCAGTTCCGTCGAGGGGTCGCCGGCGCACCGGGCCCTCACGCTTTCGAGTTCCGAGATCGGCCGGCCCGGTCCGAAGGACAAGGCCAGGCGGGCGCCCAGGCACTCGCGGCACTTCTCTTCGTCATGCCACGAACCGAGTTTGTCAGCCATGCTGAGGGTGCCGACCCAATCCTGCGCCAGGTAGGTCGCCCGATGCCGGGCCCTCTGGATCACGGGCAGGGTGTATTTCGAGTTCGGCGGGGAAGCCTTATGCCACTCGCCCTTGACGAAGCTCAGCAGGGTGGAGGCGGCCTTCGTGTCTTCCTCGAACTCCGTAGCCAGGAGCTTCACTTTCCCCGCATCGATCACGAAGTTGTCCTTCAGGTGGCCCGGGGGGGTCACGGGCGGCAGGACGGAATCCGGAGGTCCGTCCGGGTCCGGCAACGGAGGCGGCTGGAGCAACAGGTGGTCTTCCAGCAACTTGAGGCCCCGCAGGAACTTGACGCGATAGTCGGAATCGGCGTGTTCCTTCGGAAGGGCGTCCAGCTTCTGGAGCGCGGCGTTCCAGTCCCCCCAGGCGTGCTCCGAACGGGCGATCAGGACCTGCGCGTGGAGCGTGAGG
Organism: Planctomycetota bacterium; assembly: GCA_035649615.1. Classification (GTDB taxonomy): domain Bacteria; phylum Planctomycetota; class MHYJ01; order MHYJ01; family JACPRB01; genus DASRJF01. The sequence goes on from DASRJF010000108.1 coordinate 3,400, forward strand.
AAATCGATGGCCGGCAGCTGCTGGAGCGGGCTCACGACCGATTGCTTCAGGGGTTCCCGTCGGGCGATGGGCTCGGCGAACGCTTCGGAACTCGCGTGCTTCACGAATTCTGCGGCCGCCGCTACGTACCTGTCATCGGGCGTCAGGCCCTTGCCCTCCGGCAGCTTGTCGTACGCAAAAAAAGCCTGGGGATTCAGGCGGAACGCCGCGTGCAGGCCCGCGCCCACGAGCACGCCCGCCGCGGCCATCCAGACCCACTTGCGCGCCAGGTAGCGCAGCAGCCCGTACCGGCCCGTGTAGCGGCGCTGGGCGATGAGCCGGTCGAGCTCGTCCGCGAGCTCCCCCGCCGACGTGAACCGGCGCGCGGGGTCCTTCGCCATCGCCTTGGCAACGATGCGCTCCAGCTCCGGCGAGATGGCCCCGTTCAGCGTCCTGAGCGGCGGCGGGTCGTGCTTCATCACCGATTCGAGCGTCTCCCACACGTTCGAGGAGGGGAAGGGCGCGCGCCCGGCGAGGAGCGTGTAGAGCGTCGCGCCGATGGAGTAGACGTCGCTCCGGGCGTCGGCGCGCTTCGCCTCGCCGCGGGCCTGCTCCGGCGGGAGGTACTTGGGCGTCCCGATGATCGTGCCGGTGATCGAGAGCGTGCTCGTCTGGTCGTGCGCCGCCTGCTTGGCGATCCCGAAGTCCGTGACGTAGACGCGGTCCTCGCTGTCGACCAGCAGGTTCGCGGGCTTGACGTCGCGGTGGATGATGCCCTGCTTGTGGGCGTAGTCGAGGGCGCGGCAGGCGTCGCGGATGAGGGCGAGGCATTCCGGGATCGACCGGGGATCGGCGTCGATGGGCCGCCCGTCGATGTACTTCATCGCGATGTAGTACCGCCCGTCCTGCTCGCCGACTTCGTAGATGGTCGCGATCGAGGGGTGCTGGAGGTTGCCCGCGATGCGCGCCTCGCGCGTGAACCGCTCGAGGGCGGAGGGCTCCATCGTGTGGAGGATCTTGAGCCCGGAATAGCGGCTGACGCGCCGGTCCCAGGCGCGGTAGACCGTGCCCGAGCCGCCGCTTCCCACCTGGACCACGAGGACGAACTGCCCGAACAGGTTCTTGAGATCCCGCTCCGCGTCGAGGACTTCCTGCGGCCAGCCCGCTCTCGACGGGCCGGTCGTCGGCGGCTCCGGCGGGGGCAACAGCACGCTCTCGACGATGGCGTGGAAACCGTCCACGACCGTCGGATCGCCTCCGTTGCTGTTGTTCTTGAGGTTGCTGTTGATGATCTTGAGTTCGCCCGGCCTCGGGGTCGGCGTGACGCCCCGATCCATCAGGTTGCGGATGAGGCGCACGGTCGTGGAATCGAGGTCCCCCCGCGTGGCGAGGATGTCGAGCAGGGGACGGGGCGGTTTGCCCTCGGCCCGCTCCTTCTCCTGGATGACCTGGGCCGCCTTCAGGCGGTCCTCGGGAATGAGCTTCCGCTGGCGGTTGATCTGCAGCAACATCCCGTCGTTCATTGCCCCAGCCACCTCCCGATGGGACTCGCGGAGCAGGCAGTCCTACCCGTTGCAGGGTGCCTGGTAGAGCACGTTTAGCTTACCCGGAGTGCAAGCGGGTGCACCAGAAAACCAAAAAAATGAGGCACGCGCGGCACTGCGGAAGCGAGTTTCTGGCCTCTATTGTTGCGAATTCATGTAACGACGCCTGCGAGGCACGTCAATTGCTTACGAATTGACAGTCAACTGCTGTACCACAAGTCGGCCGAGCCGTTCCAGCCTCGACAAGTCTTCCGCGAGGCGCTCTTGATGGCGCTCCGGGATCGGGCGGGTGAACGCGCGGACCCGCTCAATCCACCGGGGCCGCGAATCCATGTATTTTCGCGCCCGGGGAAGGACAATTGCTTACAACTTGACTGTCAACTAGTGTATCGCAGGGCGGAGGATCGGTTCAAGTCTCGACACGTCTTCCGCTATTCGCTCCTGGTTGCGCTCCGGGATCAAGTGGGTGAACCCCCGGACCCGCTCGTTCCACGGCGCCTCGATCCGGGCGAGCAGGCGGGCTCCCGCCGGCGTGGCCCGCACGGTCTTCGCGCGCGCGTCGTCCGTCCGCGCATCGACCCGGCAGAGCCCCCGCGCCTCGAGACGGCGCACGAGCCCCGTCACGTTGGCCCGGGTCACGCCGAGCCGGACGCCGGCCTCGGAGTGGCCGAGCCCGGCGAAATTCGGACCCAGCGCCAAGAGCAGGTCGTATTGGGCGGACGTGAGGCCGAAGGGGAGGAGGAACCGGTCGGCCGCCTTGGTCAGCCGCGTGGACGCTCGAACGATCTCGGAGATTAGGCGATGGCCCGAAGTCGGCCACCCGAGCACGCCCTTGCATCTCACGTGACATCATCCTCACCTTGCGCTCCCCGGGAAGCAACCCTTATTCCTGGGGAATCACCGAATCGGCTCCAGGCGCGTCGATTGCGGGCTCTCCCAGCCGTGAACCTTGAAACGCTTCTGGCCCGATCCGGACCCCTCGAGGGGGAATGATTGCCCCGTCCCCTCGATCACGACCCGGCCGTCTCTCACCTTGAAATCGACTTCGACCTCGATCGCCGCCGTGCCGACATTCGCCCGGCGGATGCCGTCCGCCAGGGCCCCGAAGTCCAGGGTCGCCGGCCGGGGCACGCGCGCCCGGAGAATCTGCTTGTCGAGGTCGATCTGGGGGGTCGTCCCGTACGTGTTCCGGATGAGCCGCTCCAGGCCCATCATTTCCTCGCTTCACGTTCAGCCCTTGAGCGTCACTTCGATGAACGCGAAGTCGCCGGGCCGGCGGATCACCTCGGAGCCCGGCGTCCCGCACGCGCCGATCGCGAGGACCAGGAGGGCGGCGTATCTCATCTCGAGACCTTTCAAATCCTGAACCCGAACGCGAAGAAGAACCGGACGTCCTCTTCGAGCTGGATCCCGTTCACATCCTGCCACACCGGGACCTCGACGAAGACCTGGAAGTCGAGCGTGGGGCGCGGCCGGAACGCGAGCGTCGCCCCCGCCGTCAGGAAATCGCCGCCCGTCGCGGAGAGGGTGGATCCTCCGAGCGATGCGCGCGCCTGGTGCCGGTAGCGCAGCAGGACGTCGAACCGCATGAAGGGGCCCGGGTAGGGCTCCAGCCAGAAGCGGTTGCCGGCCGCGAGCTCCGCGAACAGCTCGTCGCCGTCCTTGAAATCCCCGCCCCCCTTGCCGTTCCTCTGGTAGAGCGTCGCCGCGTTGAACCGCCACCGGCCCGGCTCGTACGTGGCCGCCGCCCCCAGCGACGGGTCCCAGGAGCCGGAGCCGGGCTGGAGCTCGGGCGGCAGCCGGACGCCGTTCGCCTCCTCGCCGTCCTCGCCCGTCGGCGCCTCGACCCCGGCCATCACCGCGAAGTTGGCCGCCTTCCCCACGTCGTCCCACCGGTAGAAGCGCCACTTCGCCACGAACGCGAAATCGCCGGGGCCGTCCGCCGAAATTCGATCGGACCCGGATTCGAAGTCGCGCTCGACCCACGGCAGGATGGCCGACAGCTGGAGATCGTGGCGCAGGCCGTAATGCGCGCCGAGGGCCGCGATGCGCTCGGTGAGTTTCCGGTCCAACGGGTCGTCGACGCGGTCCGATCCCCGGCGCAGGCCCTCGCGCGTCTCCGTCTCCACGCCCAGCGTGAAGAGCCACCCGCCCTCGAACAGCGTCTCCCCGTCCAGCACGTCGAGCGTGCCTTCCTGGACGAAGGCGGAAAGGAGTCCCGCGAGCGCGAACGCCGCGATCATGTCTGGACCCGCGTCTTTCGATCCTCGTACCGCCGGCATTCGGCGATCCGGTCCCGCACGTCGCGCAAGATCCGCTCCGCCGCCTCGAGAATCGCCACCACCTTGCGCGATTTCAGCCGGTAGACGGTGAATCGCCCCAGCATCTCCCGGTCGACGAGGCCGCAGCACCACAGGCAATCGAGGTGCATGGACGCGGAGGGCTGGCTGAGCCCGGTCGCCGCGACGACCTGGGAGACCGTCCGCGGCCGCGACCGGAGGGACTCGAGGATCGAGAGCCTCGACAGGTCGGACAGGCCCCGGAAGAGCTTGGCCTCCAGGTCCAGCCGGCTCCGTCGCTCCGCCGGCGGTTTGATCAGCACCTCATGATTTAATAAGGAATGCTTGATGCGTGTCAAGATGCGGGGAGGTTGACTCCGGGCGCGCGGCGAGGTATCTCTCGGGGAACGGGAGGTGCCGGGTGAAAGCCGTTTCGTGGATCGCGATGGGATTGGCGCTCGTGGGTTCGCTCATCGCGGCCGGGGCCTACTGGAGGGTCCGGTCGGCCGCCCCGCCCTCGCCGCCGGCCGCGTCGGGCGACGCCGAGCCGCTCAAGGTGCGGATCGCCCGCCTCGAGGGGGAGCTCAAGGACGCGCGCGACCGGGTGGCCCGGCTGGAGCGGGACCCGAAAGCCGGGGCCGGAATGGGCCAGGAGCACGTGGAATCCGGTCCCGCGTCGGGGGAGATCGCCGACCTGAAGCGGCGGATCGAGCTGCTCGAACGGCAGGCCCTGGCGGGACGGAGCGCCCCGGGGCCCCAGGGCCGGACGATCCCGGCCAATCCGGCGATGGTGGAGAAGGAGAAGAAGCAGCTCGCGGACGCCTCCCTGCCGGAGCGCACGCGCGCCACCTCGCTGTCCCGGCTCCGCATGTACGGCGCGCACAAGACCGACGATGTCGTGGAGTCGGCCCTCGCGCTCGTCAACCAGTCCCAGGAGACGAACATCCGGACGCTCGTGCTCCGCAACCTCCAGGGGGCGGAGAATCCGAAACTGGCCGCGCCGCTGGTCGCCCTCCTGAAGGGGGACGCGAACGAGGACGTCCGCGACGAGGCGGCGAGGGTGCTCGGCGACTACCTCGAGCAGCCGGACGTGAAGGCCGCGCTCGAACAGGCGGCCGCGCAGGACTCCTCCGAGAAGGTCAAGCGCCGCGCGCAGTCGGTGCTGACCGCCCTGCCCAAACCCAGGTGAAGCGGGGCGGATGGGGCCGCGCGTACTCCTCCACCCGGTCCCGTCGTTTCGTTTCGGGCACCGGCGTGATCCTGGTTTCCCCCAAATCGCAAATCGCAAATCCCAAATCGTAGCGTTGGCCCTGTGAGTTCTGCTTCCCGGCCGCTACTTTTTTAGAGAGAATTCGATTCCGTTATGCCATCTCCCCCCTTCGCCCTGATCGCCGACCTGCACGCCAACCTGGAGGCCACCGAAGCCGTTCTCAAGGACATCGACGGCCAGGGGTTGAAGGAGATCGTCTGCCTGGGCGACATCGTCGGCTACGGGCCGGACCCCGACAAGGTGGTGGATCTCGTCCGCGAGCGGGTGAAGACCGTGATCGCCGGCAACCATGACTGGGCCGTCATCAACAAGGCGATGGGGTTCAACTCGGCCGCGCGCGAGGTCATCGAGTACACGCGCGACATGATGGAGCCGAAGTTCTACCAGCTCTTCGGCAAGACCCGCGAGCGGTGGCACTTCCTCGAGTCGCTCCCCGACCTCCTGGAGCAGGACGGCCTCCAGTTCGTCCACGGCTCCCTGCGCGAGCGCCTCATGGAGTACACCTTCGGCGACCGCCACCGCCTCTACAACCCGGGCCAGCTGGACGATCTCTTCTCCCGCGTGCAGCGCATCTGCTTCTACGGCCACACGCATTTCCCCGTCGTCATCCGCGACGACAAGAAATGCTGGTACCCGTTCGAGCCCGACGCCGCTTTCTCGCCCGAGCCCGGGCGAAAGTACCTCTGCAACGTCGGTTCCGTCGGGCAGCCCCGCGACGGCGACCCCCGCTCCTGCTACGCGATCTACGACGGGAAGACGATCTCCTACCGCCGGGTCGCCTACGACGTCGAGACGACCCGGCAGAAGATCCTCTCCATCGACGCCATGGAGCAGTACCTCGCCGACCGCCTTCGCACGGGGAAGTGAGTTCTGGGTGCGCAGTCCAAGGTGATCCAAGGTCCGGGTCCGACGTCCCGGCCTTTGACCGACTTTGGACCCCTGACTTTGGATAACCTTGGACGTTGAACCTTGAACTCCTCACCTAGCGAACAGGAATCCCTCCAGGTCGCCGAAGCCTCCCGCGAAGCGGAGTGGCGCCGGCCCAGCTTCCTCCGCGAGTTGTTCCTCGGCCGGTTCCGGCTCGACCTCATCCACCCGTTCCCGGAGGCGCCGGCGCGCCCCGCCTTCGCCGAGTTCTACGCGAAGTTCAAGGCCTTCCTCGCGGAGAAGGTCGACGCCGCCGGGATCGACCGGACGGGCGAGTACCCGCCCGAGGTGGTCGCGGGGCTGAAGAAGCTCGGCGCGTTCGGGATGAAGATCCCGCAGGAGTACGGCGGGCTCGGCTTCACCCAGACCGAGTACGACACGGTGATGAAGCTCCTGGGCGTCTCGGACGCCAACGTCACGGCGCTCCTGTCGGCGCACCAGTCCATCGGCGTGCCGCAGCCGGTCAAGATCTTCGGGACGCCGGAGCAGAAGAAGAGATTCCTCCCGCGGTGCGCCGCCGGGGCGATCTCCGCCTTCGCCCTGACCGAGCCCGACGTCGGTTCCGACCCCGCGGCCCTCAAGACGACCGCGGTGCTGACCCCGGAGAAGGACGCCTACGTCCTCAACGGGGAGAAGCTCTGGTGCACGAACGGGACGTTCGCCGAGCTGCTCGTGGTGATGGCCGTCCACCCCGAGTCGCGCAAGATCAGCGCCTTCGTGGTCGAGGCCTCGTCGCCCGGCGTGAAGGTCGTCGGCCGGAGCCGGTTCATGGGCCTGCGCGCCATCGGCAACGCCCTGATCCGGCTGGAGAACGTCCGGGTGCCGGTCGAGAACCGGATCGGGGCCGAGGGCCAGGGGCTGAAGATCGCGCTCGTCACGCTGAACACGGGTCGGCTCGCGCTCCCGGCGGCGGCGGTGGGGGTGGCCAAGAAGTGCCTCGAGATCTGCCGCACCTGGTCCGGGAAGCGGGTCCAGTGGGGGCGGCCGATCGGCAAGCACGAGGCGATCGCGCAGAAGCTCGCGGAGATGGCGGCCACCACGTTCGCGATGGAGGCGGTCTCCGATCTCGCCTCCCGCCTGTCCGACCTGGGCGGGACCGACATCCGCCTGGAGGCCGCCGCGGCCAAGGAATGGAACACGGACCGCGGGTGGGCCGTGCTCGACGACACGATGCAGATCCGGGGCGGCCGCGGCTACGAGACGGAGGAATCCCTCGAGGCGCGCGGCGAGGAACCGATCGGGGTCGAGCGGATGATGCGCGACTTCCGGATCAACCGGATCTTCGAAGGGTCGAGCGAGATCATGCACCTCTTCATCGCGCGCGAGGCGGTGGACCGCCACCTCCAGGTCGCCGGAGCCCTGGTCGACCCGGCGAAGAGCGGCTGGGAGAAATTCAAGGCGCTTCCGAAGATCGCCGGTTTCTACGCCCTCTGGTATCCGGCGCGGTGGATCGGCTGGGGGTGGTGGCCGCGCTTCCACGATTTCGGAAGGCTCGCCGCCCACCTCAGGTTCGCCGACCGCGCCGCGCGGAGGCTGGCGCGGGAGATGTTCCACGGCATGATGGTTTTCCGGGGCCGCATGCCGTGGCGGCAGGCGTTCCTCTTCCGTCTCGTCGACGTCGGGCTGGAACTCTTCGCGATCGCCGCCGCCGTCTCGCGCGCCCGGACGATGCTGCTCCAGGGCCATCCGGAAGCCCAGCGCGCCGTCGCGCTGGCGGACCTCGCCGGCCGCCTCTCCCGCCGCCGCGTGCGGGCGGCCTTCCGCCGCCTCTGGCGCAACGACGACAAGGCCACGGGCGACGTCGCCCGGCGGACCCTCGCCGGCGATTTCACCTGGCTGGAGACGGACAAGACCTTGTGAAAGGGTCCCTCGACGGCTTTCCACCCGTATTTCCGCGGGGGACGAGGGGGGATCCGCGTCCCCTCGGTTGACTTGAGCTTTCAACTGGCGATAAGCTTTACAATATGCCCCCCGCTCGCATCCTCGTCGTCGATGACGACGAGTGGATCCTCCGCATGGTCTCCACGGTCCTCCGGAGCGAGAAGTACGAATTGATGACCGCGTCGAACGGCGAGGAGGGGCTCGCGACGGCGCAGAGCACGCGGCCCGACCTCATCATCCTCGACGTCATGATGCCCAAGATGGACGGCTGGACGTTCATCAAGCAGCTCCGGTCGATGCCCGAATTCGGATTCGTGCCGGTGATCTTCCTCACGGCGCTCGACTCCTCCAAGGACCGGGTGCTCGGGTTCCGGCTGGGGGCGGACGACTACCTTCCGAAGCCGTTCCAGGCGGAGGAGCTGGTCGTGCGCGTCGCCACCGCGATGCGCCGCCGGAAGGCGATGGAGTCCGGCCTGCGGACGCAGGCGGGCTTCGCCGCCCGCGGCCGGGCGGGATTCCACGGGCGCCTCGAACAGGTGGGCCTGCCGTCGCTCCTGACGATGCTGGACCTCGAGCGGAAGAGCGGCGTCATGGAAATCGTCCGCGCCGACCCCGTCGAAAAGGGACGGATCTTCCTGCGGGACGGGGTCGTCGTCCACGCGAACCTCAACAACGACACCCGGAAGGACCAGGGCGCCGTGTACCACCTGCTCTCCTGGTCGGGCGGCACGTTCGAATTCACCGAGTGCAGCGTCGATATCAACGACCAGGTCAACCAGCCGACGATGCACCTGTTGATGGAAGGGGCCCGGCGGCTGGACGAAGGAATGCGCGCGAGCGACAAGCCCGCGTCCCGCTGAGCGCGGCTTCGCCGTGCCGAGGCTTGGTTGTGTTCCACATGAACAAACTCATCACCGTCCTGGTCATCGAGGACAATCCGGGCGACGCCCGGCTGGTCCAGGAAGTCCTCAATGAAGAGGGCGGCGGCCGGTTCCAGATCCTCTTCGCCGACCGGATGAGCACCGGCCTGGAGACGCTCAGCCGCGGGGACGTGGATCTCGTCCTCCTCGATCTCTCCCTCCCCGACTGCCAGGGCCTCGACGCCCTCACCCTGACCCACTCCAAGGCGCCCAAGGTCCCGATCGTTCTCATGACCGGCCTCGACGACGACGACCTCTCGGTCCGCGCGATGCGCCTCGGGGCGCAGGACTACCTCGTCAAGGGCCAGTCCGGGGGCCGCGTCCTCGTCCGCTCCATCCGGTACGCGCTCGAACGCAAGCGCGTGGAGCGGCTCATGCGGGTGCAGCTGGCGACGACGCGCGCGCTGGCGGAATCGGCGGGCCTGGACGACGCGGCGCCCGAGTTCCTGCGCATCCTGTGCGAGGGCCTCGGGTGGGACGCCGGGACGATGTTCCTGAGGGACGACCGCGACGGGAGGATGCGCTGCGCGACCTTCTGGCACGCGCCGAAAGTGACCCTCGCGGAATTCGAGAAGGCGACGCGCGCGCACGCCGCCCGCCGGGGCGAGGACCACGTGGGCCGCGTGTGGCAGAAGGGGAAGCTGAGCTGGATCGCCGACCTCGCGAAGGCCGAGTCGTTCAGCCGCGCGGCCGCCGCGCTCAAGGAGGGCCTGGGGTCCGCGCTCGCCTTCCCGCTCCGGAGCGGGAGCGAGATCGTGGGGGTGATCGAGTTCGTCGGCCGCTCGATGTCGACGCCCGACGAATCGGTGCTCGAATCGCTCGCCGGCGTCGCGGGCCAGGTCGGCCAGTTCGTCCAGCGCAAGCAGGGCGAGGCGGCGCTCAAGGCGATCGAGGAGCGGTTCCGGTCCGTCGTCGATTCCGCCAACGACGGCATCGTCATCGCCGACCACAAGGGGACCATCCTGACCTGGAACCGCGGCGCCGAGGCGATCTTCGGCTACACCGCCGCGGAGGTCGTGGGCAAGCCCGTGGGCCTGCTCCTTCCCGAGCGCTACCGGGAGCCGCAGAAGGAAGGCCTGACCAGGTACATGAAGACCGGCGAGTCGCGGGTCGTCGGCCGCACCGTCGAGCTCGAGGGCCTTCGGAAGTCGGGCGAGGAATTCCCCGTCGCCCTGTCCCTGTCGTCGTGGAAATCCGGCGAGGAGACCTACTTCGGCGGCATCATCGCCGACATCTCCGAGCGCCAGAAGGTCGACCGGATCAAGAGCGAGTTCATCTCGACGGTGAGCCACGAGCTGAGGACGCCGTTGACCTCGATCCTCGGGTCGCTGGGCCTCGTCATGAGCGGGGCCGCCGGGCCGCTCCCCGCGCAGGCGAAGAGCCTGATCGAGATCGCCCACAAGAACAGCGAGCGCCTCGTGCGCCTGATCAACGACATCCTCGACGTCGAGAAGATCGAGTCGGGGAAGATGGACTTCCAGCTCAAGCCGACGCGCCTCATGCCCGTCGTCGCCGCGGCGATCGAGGCGAACCGCGCCTACGCGGAGAAATTCTCCGTGTCGATCCAGCTCGAAAGCGGGCTTCCCGAGGCCGTCGTGGAGGCGGACGCCGACCGGCTCACGCAGGTGCTCACGAACCTCCTGTCGAACTCGGCCAAGTTCTCGCCGAAGGGACAGGTCGTGACCGTGTCGGTCCAGCGGAAGGGCCCGATGTTCCGCGTCTCGGTGGCCGACAAGGGCTCGGGGATCCCGGAGGAGTTCCGCCAGCACATCTTCGACAAGTTCGCGCAGGCGGACACGTCGGACACGCGGCAGAAGGGGGGGACCGGCCTCGGGCTGAGCATCAGCAAGGCCATCATCGAGCGGATGGGCGGGCGGATGGGATTCGAGACCGCCGTCAACGCGGGGACGACGTTCTTCTTCGAACTCGCCGAAGTCAACCGCAAGCCGAGCGGCGACACGTCGGCCAACCTCCGCCTGAAGCCGCGCGTCCTCGTGTGCGAGGGACAGGCGGAGGCGGCGGGCCAGCTCGCGCTCATGCTGGGCCAGGCGGGGATCGAGACCGATCTCGCGCGCGACGCGGTCCACGCCCGGTCCCAGCTCGCGCTCCACCGGTACCAGGCGCTCACCTTGGACCTCCAGCTGCCGGGCTCCGGCGGCATCGCCTTCCTCCGCGAGCTCCGGAACAAGGAGGCCACGCGCGACATGCCCGTCATCCTCCTGTCGGTGGCGCCCGAGTCCGCGCAGGGCCAGCTCGAGGGCAGCGCGGTCAAGATGGTCGACGTCCTGCCCCTGCCGGTGGACCGGGACCGGCTCCTCAAGACGATCAAGCGGGCGGTTTCCGATCCGCGCGTCTCGACGCCGAACATCCTCCACGTGGAGGACGACGAGGACACGCAGAAGGTCGTCGAGATGATCCTCAAGAGCGTCGCCACCGTGACGCGCGTGCGGAACCTCCGCGACGCGCGCGAGCAGCTCGGCCGCCGGACCTTCGACCTCGTGCTCCTCGACCCCGGCCTTCCGGACGGCGCGGGGCTCGATCTCATCGGCGAGCTCAAGGATCCGGAGGGGCGGTCGGTGCCGGTCGTCGTCTTCTCCGCGGACGAGTTCGGCGAGGAGCTCTCGAAGCGCGTCTCGGCCGCGCTCGTGAAGACGCGGACCTCCAACTCGGATCTCGTGGCGACGATCCGGTCCGTGCTCAACCAGCGGGGCCCGCCGCCCGCGGGTTAGGCAGGAGCCCGAGCGACCTGGGCCCCTGATTACGGTGAACGACTTTCTGAAGCCTGAGGCCTGGCTGGTGCGTGAACGCATGAACCCGCAGAAGCTCGAGAAGGTCCTCTGTGTGGAGGACGAAGAGGACATTCGCAAGATCGAGGTGATCGCGCTCGAGGGCCTGGGGGGCCTCAAGGTCCGCGCCTGCAGCTCGGGCGCCGAGGCGATCCAGGAGGCGCCCGGGTTCGCGCCGCAGATCATCCTCCTCGATGTCATGATGCCCGGCATGGACGGGCCCACGACGCTCAAGAGCCTCCGCACGATCGCCGGCCTCGAGGAGACGCCCGTGGTGTTCGTGACGGCGAAGGTCCAGCCGGACGAGATGAAGTACTACCTCGAGCTGGGAGCGGTCGCGGTCATCTCCAAGCCTTTCGATCCGACGACGCTCGCCCCCCAACTCCGCGCCATCTGGGACCGCCGACATGCCGGGTAACTCCGACGAGACCCGGGTTCGCATCGCGGCGCTCCGGAAGGAGTACCAGGAGCAGCTCCCGGGGAGGCTCCGGGAACTCGAGGAGACCTGGAAGCGCCTGGCCGGCGGAGGCTGGAGTGCCGAGGCGTTCCAGGATTTTCACCGGGGCGTGCACGCGCTGGCCGGCTCGGGCGCCCTGTTCGGGTACCCCGGGGTGTCGACGAGCGCCCGCGCGCTCGACCTCCAGCTCATGCCGCTGGGCTCCGGGCCGCCCGATCCGGAAACCGCCCGACGCGTGGCCGCGGGGCTGGCGGCGATCAAGGAGGCCGCCGTTTCATGAATCGCATCGCGGTCGTGGGGGCCGGCACGATGGGCCGGGGCATCGCCCATGTCGCCGCCCTGTCCGGGCACCAGGTCGCGCTGCACGATTCGTTCCCCGGCGCCCTGGAGAAGGCGCGCGCGCAGATCGAGGCCGATCTCGCGACGGGGATCCGGAAGGGCAAGCTCACGGACGCGGACCGGGCCCGGGCCCTGGAGAACCTGCGGCTCGAGGCGACCCTGGGCGACGCGGCGCGCGACGCCGATCTCGTCGTCGAGGCCATCATCGAGGATCTCGACAAGAAGCGGACGATCTTCGCCGCGCTCGACCGGTTCGCGCCCGAGGGGGCCGTGCTCGCGACCAACACGTCGTCGCTGCCCGTCGGGCTGATCGCGGCCTCGACGCGCCGCCCGGAGCGCGTGCTCGGCATGCACTTTTTCAACCCGGTCCACCTCATGAAGCTGGTCGAGGTCGTCGTGCACCCGGGGACCGCGGACGCGGCGCGCGATCGCGTCCTGGAAACGGCCCGGAAAATGGGCAAGACGCCGATCGTGGTGAAGGACTCGCCGGGCTTCGCGACGAGCCGGCTCGGCGTCATCCTTGGCCTCGAGGCCATGCGCATGCTGGAGCAGGGAGTGGCGTCGGCGGAGGACATCGACCGCGCGATGGAGCTGGGGTACAACCACCCGATGGGGCCGCTCAAGCTGACCGACCTCGTGGGGCTCGACGTCCGGCTCGCGATCGCCGAGCACCTGCACCGCGAGCTGAAGGACGACCAGTACCGGCCGCCGGAAATTCTGAAGAAGAAAGTCCAGGCGGGGGAATTGGGAAAGAAGACAAAGAAGGGGTTTTACACGTGGGAGTGAGACCGCCACGGAATAGGGAATGGGGAATGAGGAATTAGGAATGGAATCAGGAATGAGGAATGGCGGCCGAGGAAGGGGAGTCGGATGTCAAACCAGGAATCGGGTCGATTCCATATTCCCTATTCCATTCCTTATTCCTAATTCCTGATTCCCTATTCCTGGGGAGATATGACTGAAATCACATCCACGGTGAAGGCGATTCATCCGGAAGCCCCGCTGTCCGTCACGATCCGCCTCGACCTCGGCGGCGCGCCGTTCACGTACCGGCCGGGGCAGTACATCGAGATCGATCCCCACCAGTTCGAGGCCCTCGCGCCGGAGATCCGGGATCTCGAGGACAAGAAGGGCATGCCCGAGATGCCGCGGAGTTTCTCGCTGTCGAGCGACGGGATGGATCCCTCGTTCGTCGAGATCTCGGTCAAGCAGAACCCGAAGGACGGGCCGTTCCACCAGCTG
>DASRJF010000109.1:0-6073 GCA_035649615.1 Planctomycetota bacterium
CACCTGGTAGACGCGGCGGCGCCCCGGGTTCGCGAGCGCTTTGAAAAGGGCGTTGAGGCGATCCATTACATTTTCTCTATATAAGAATTATAGCCCATCCGGTCGATCTTGACGATGCACCGCCGGGCTTGGAGCTTTGAAGCCTCGTGGCCTCGGAGCCTTGAAGCCTCGGACCCTCGGGGCCTTGGAGCCTCGGAGCCTTGAAGCCTTGAGGCCTCGGAGTCTTGAAGCCGTTCTTGTCACTTGTAGAGACTCTCGATCACCGTCTTCCTCTTTTCCTCCACGACCTTCCTCTTCACCTTCATCGTCGGCGTCAGCTCCCCGCTCTCGATAGTGAAGTCGTCCTCGAGCAGCGCGAACCGCTTCACGGTCTCCCACGAACTGAGCGTCGCGTTGAGGGCGTCCACGTGCGCCTGGATCGAGGCCAGCACGGGGGGATGCGTGGTGAGCGCCGCGCGGGTCACCCCCGGGTGCTCGCGTTCGAGCGCCGCGAAATCCGGCACGAGAAGCGCCGCCGCGAACTTGCGCCGGTCCCCGATCAGCAGCGCGTTCGCCACGTACGGATGCTGGCGGATCCGCGCCTCGATCGGCGCCGGCGCGATGTACTTGCCGCCGCTCGTCTTGAGCAGGTCCTTCTTCCGGTCCGTGATCTTCAGGTAGCCCTCGGCGTCGAGCTCCCCGATGTCGCCGGTCTTGAACCACCCGTCGGCCATGACCTGGGCCGTCTCCTCGGGCCGGTTGTAGTAGCCCATCATGACGATCGGGCCGCGCACCAGGATCTCGCCGTCCTCGGGCGCGACGCGGACCTCGGCGCCGCCGATCGCCGGACCGACGGTGCCGATCTTCACCGCGCCCGGCCGGTTGAGCGTGATCACCGGCGACGTCTCCGTCAGGCCGTACCCCTCGATCAGCGTGAAGCCGAGCGCGTTGAAGAACTCGTTCGCCTCCCTTCCGAGCGGCGCTCCTCCCGACACGAGCAGCCGGATCCGGCCGCCGGTCTTCGCGCGGATCTTGCGGAGCACGAGGAACCGCGCGAAGGCGTGCTTCACCGAGAGGCCGAACGGCGTCCGTCCGCCCCGGATCCGGTAGGTCATCTCCTCGGCGCCGACCCGGAGCCCCCATCGCGCCAGGCCCCGGCGCCACCCGGGCATGGCCTCGACCGACTGCAGCACGCGGTCGTGCACCTTCTCGTAGAACCGGGGCACCGCGCAGAGGATCGTCGGCCGCACCTCCAGGAGATTGCGGGCCACGGTGTCGGTCGACTCCGCGTACGCCACCGTCGCGCCCTTCGAGAAGATCGCGTAATCCACGCAGCGCTGGAACGCGTGCGACACCGGCAGGAACGAGAGGCTCACGTCCTCCGGCGTGAACGAGACGATGTCGAGGAGCGCCTCGATATCCGAGACGAGATTCCGGTGCGACAGCATCACGCCCTTCGGCGTCCCCGTGGTGCCGGACGTGTAGATGATCGTGGCGAGCGCTCCGGGATCGACGTCGACCGCGGGGGGCGGACCCGGCGCCTCCGCGAGAAACGATTCGAACGACGGGGCGCCCGGGCCCGGTTCGAAGACGACCGTCGGCAGGCCCGGTCCGACCTTCGCGAGCTGTTCCGCGTTCTCCGCGAAGACGAGTTTCGCGCCCGAGTCCTCGAGGATGAACCGGGCCTGGTCGGCGGTCAGCGTGGAATAGAGCGGGACCGTGACGGCGCCGATCAGCTGGGACGCGTACTCCGCGAGCATCCACTCGGGCCGGTTGTACGAGATCAGGGCGACGCGGTCGCCGGCCTTGAGGCCGCGCGCGGCCAGCGCCGCCGCCGCGCGATTCACGCGCGATTCGATCTCCTCGGCGCGGAGCGATTTGTATCCCTCCTTCGACGGGTAGAGAATCCGGTCGCGCCCGCGCCCCGCGTCCAGGCCCGTCCGGAAGAGATCGCCTAGCGTCCGCATCGGGAATGACATTAAGATGAAGCGAAGCGACATGAAACGGATTTGTTTCCCGGCCCTGCTGCTCCTCCTGAACGGCTGCTTCGCCTGCGGGACGGGAAGCCACGTCCAGCCGGTCGACCCGGGCCTCAAGGTCCATCAGCCGACGGTGCCGGCCCTGCCGGACCGTCATCTCTCGACGCGGCTCGACCTGGTCGCGCCCGGCACGTGGGTCCGCTACCGGCAGTCGAAGGACGGATACGAGACCACGGTCACGCTGGGCGCCGTCCGGACGGAGGACCAGTCGCTGTGGGTCGAGGTCGTCGAGGACGGCGATCCGAAGAAGGCGAGCCTCCGGCGGATCGCGTTCGACGGCCGGGTCCTGGAGGCGCGCTTCCGGGAGATCCCCGCGTCGGGGCCCCCGAGCGAGATCGCCGACCAGCCGGCTTCGCCCGGGCCGGACGACGAGCCGTCCCGCGTCGCTCCCTCGGGCGCGAAGGATGAGAAGAAGACGTTGACCGTCGGCGCCCGCTCCGTGGAGGCGAGGGTCTTCCAGAGGGTGTTCCGGGACGAGTCGGTGGGGCGCGAGCACGCGGAGGAAGAGGCGTGGTCGAAGGACGTTCCGCCGCTGCTCGAGGATCTCGAGATCGACGGAGCCGTCACGGGCCTGGTCTACCGGAAGGCCCCGGCGCTCTCGAACGTGCTCGTCGAATGGGGAACCGGGTACACGCCGCTGATCAAGTAGCGTCTAATAGGGAACGGCCATGATCCGCAAAGTCGGTTTGGGCTCGCTGGCGGCCATCGCGCTCGCGCTTCTCGCGTCGGCGATGGCGGGAGGGCCCCAGGACCCCTGGGCGGCCGAGAAGAAGGACCCGAAGTTCGCGGACGTCGACTGGGACTACAAGGGATTCCCGCCCGACAATTTCCTCGCCGCCCAGGCCCCGGCGGGCCCGGATCTCTTCAAGAAATACTGCGTTCACTGCCATGGCGAGACGGGCGACGGACGGGGCGATCTTTCCCCGATGCTCCTCCCGCCGCCCCGCGACTTCACCAAGGGCGTCTTCAAGGGGCGCTCGTCCCATCCCGAGATGCCGCCGGTGTCGACCGACCTCATGCGCTCGCTCATCCACGGCATCCCGCTCTCGGCGATGCTGAGTTATTCGTTCATGGACGTGCAGCAGCAGGTGGCGCTCATCGCCCACGTGAAGGACCTCGCGAAGGGCCACTTCCCCAAGGGCTTCGGCTTTCCCCTGAAGAGCGGGAACTTCCACCGGGACGCGGGCATGCCGTTTCCCACCGCGGAGACGCTCGCGCGGGGCCGCGCGCTCTTCGAACGCTTCAACTGCATCGCGTGCCACGGCGAGAAGGGGGACGGCCGCGGCCCCGTGACGGAGACGCTCAGCGACGCGGTCGCGGTCCATGACGGCATGGAATTCGAGCGCCCGAGCAGCGTGCGCGACTTCACGCAGGGGATCTACTCGGGCGGCCCCAACGTCCGCCACATGTACCTGCGCGTCTCGGGCGGCGTCCAGGGCACGGTCATGCCTCCCTTCGCGACGTCGGTCTCCGTCGAGGACCGCTGGGCGCTGACCCACTACGTGATGTCGCTTTCGAAGCGCTCCGCGCCGCTGCCCCTGCCGCACTCCGAAGTGATGATCGTGAAGAAGGAGAAGACGGTGCCCAGCCTGCCGGGCGATCCGGCCTGGGCCGACCTGAAGAAACTGGCGCTGCCGGCCAAGGAGATGGGCCCGTTCGGCTATGAAATCCAGTCGTTCTACGTGCTCGACCTCTACTTCCAGCAGCTCCGCCACAACCGGAACCGTCCCTACTTCACCGAGGCGACGGCGTCCGCGATCCACGACGGGAAGACGATCGCGATCCGCCTGGAATGGGAGGATGCCGCGTCGGACCCCGGGGACCGCATCGAAGTGCAGCTCACGAGGAACACCCCGCCGGGCTTCGCCCTGTACGGAGACGCGGGGGATCCCGTGAATCTCTGGCGGTGGGAGGGGAAGGCGCCCGCGGTGGCCGGAGAGCTGGACGCCACGGGTCCGTTCGCCGCCGTGCTCCGGCCCGCATCCAATGTCACCGCGAATGCCGCCTACGATGCGACGACAAAGCGATGGGCGGTGGTCCTGACGCGTTCGCTCGCGGGCGCGGGCGGGCCGGACGTCCAGATCGCCCCGGGAAACTTCAATCCCTTCCTGATCCTGATGAAGGACGGGAGCGAGGCGTGGCCCCAGGGGACCCGCGAGATCAAGCCGGACCCGGACGATTACGAGTCCGAGATCAAGAAGGCGACCGACAAGGAAGCGGCGCGTCTGAAGATGGAGAAGGACGTCGAAACCAAGTTCAAAGACCTGCCGCGGCATCTCACGACCTGGCACATGATGAGGATGGAATAGGGAATCTGGAAGCGGGAATTTGGAATGTAGGAACCCGAACCGAACCGAATACGATTACTTGAACGAATAAGTTTCGGACCACTTCGAAGAGGGCACGCCGGCGGGTTTGCCGTCGAGCGTCGCGAAAAATCCCTCCCGCTTGACGGGCAGGCCCTTGGCATCGATCCAAACCGTCACCACGGCCGCCAGGACCGGGCTCCCGCTTTTTCGCACGAGGTCGTACGTCACCGCCGTCGCTCCCCCCTCGGACTTCCCGGGACGGAAGTTCTGAAGCGTGTGCATCTCGGCCACGACGAGGGGGGCCGCGGGGCGCGGCTTGAACGGGCGGCCCTCCTTCTTCGCCTGGCGCTCTTCGAAGTACGCGTCGGCCGCCATGCGATACTCGGTTTCCGCGACCTCCTGCGCCAGCCACGCGCCGCCCCGGGCGAGGCACGCCGCGACGTTGGCCGTGAGCGCGGCGGGCGTCGAGAGCTCGGGCTGGGGTTCGAGGGGGACCGGGGGGGGCGGCGTTTCCGCCCGCGTCAGGACCATCTTGGGGCCGGTGGACGCCAGCGTCAGCGAGTACCTCTTCGCGCCGGCCTGGCCCTCGACCTTCATGTCGAGCTTGTTGCCGTCCTCGATCTTGAAGCTCCCCTTGACCGACGAGGCGTCGAAGGTCGATTCGAACTCCACCTGGAGGTTCTTCGCGGCCGCGAGCGCCGCCTCCATCTTCCGGTAGAGGGCCTCGCCGGGGGTGGCCGCCTGGGGCGGCGTCGCGGCGCAGCTGACGGCGAGGGCGAGGGCCGGCCAGATCGATCTCGGTCTCATGGGGATGTGACGCCATTATAATCGCCGCGATGCCGCTCCGGTTCGCCTACAGCACCAACGCCTACACGAAAGGGCCCCTCGCGCGCGCCGTCGCCGACGTCGCGAAGCGCGGCTTCGAGGGCGTCGAGATCCTCGCCGACGCGCCGCACGCCTTTCCGGCGCCCGACCTCGACCTCGACGGGCTGAAGGCGGCGATCGCGGATTCGAAGCTCGCCGTCGCGAACCTCAACGCGAACACGACGGTCGGCCTCGACCCGAAGCGTCGCGACCCGTCGGGCTTCTGGCCGGGATTCCTGGACTCCGCGATCGGCGTCCGGAAGATGAAGACAGAATATGTCAAAAACGTAATAGATCTGGCGCGCGAAGTCGGGTCGCCCGCCGTCTGCACCGCGAGCGGGGTCCGCCCCCCGGGGACGTCCGACCGCGAGGCGTTTTCCCGGCTCGCCGCGGCGCTCGAGGAGATCCTCGACCACGCCGCGCGCGCCCCGCAAGTGCGGGTGGGGCTCGAGTACGAGCCCGGGTTCTACCTGGGCGACCTGGCCTCCACACTGAGGGTGGTGCGCGAGCTCGGCCATCCGCTGCTCGGGTTCAATCTCGACATCGGCCACGCGTGGTGCGTCGGGGACGACCTCGAGAAGGCGATCGGCGAGGCGGGGCCGCGGATCTGGAACCTGCACGTGGAGGACATCAAGGGGCGCGTCCACGAGCACCTGGTCCCGGGCCGCGGCGACCTGGATTTTCTCGCGATGTTCCGCGCATTGGAGCGGATCAAGTACGCCGGCTTCCTGACGCTGGAAATCTATCCGTACAAGGACAAGCCGGGCGAGGCGGGCGAGGAAGGACTGAAGTACCTGCGTTCGCTGGCCCGCCGACTGCTGAATACTGATGACGGATGACCGATGACGGATGACGGATGACTGAAAGCGGTCAGCTCTTACT
>DASRJF010000110.1:0-17065 GCA_035649615.1 Planctomycetota bacterium
CGCGGCGTCGCTCGTCGTCGACAGCCCTCTTCGAGGCTCGCCCTGAAGGTAAGCGAAGCGCATCCTTCAGGGCTCGTCTCCTCCTCGCTCCTTGCGCTGCTTGCTTCTCGGCCCGCCGCGGCTCACGTGGGTTTTCAGACAGAGCCTAGACCGAGGCGCCTGCCTCCCGGGTTCGTGGGCGTTCAGATTCTCTCATCTCGCATTTTCTGAATTAATTCATCCGGCTTTTCCCCGACCTTGCGCACTCCGTTAGGAGGATTCAAACGGAGGCGGCCATGAAAGTCGGATGGTTGGGCGCGGTGTTGATCGTGGCGTTGGTCCTGCTGGCAGGCCCCTCGGCGGCCTGGGCGGACGACGCCACGAAAGCCGTCGACAAGGAGTCGTCGGGAATTTTCACGTCGATTCTCCGGATTCTCATCCGGTGGATTTTCCCCCTCGGAGCAGCCTATTGCTTCTTGTATGGGATCGTCGGCAAGGGGGTGAAGCGCGGCGAGTGGGACATGGCGGCCATCTGTGCCGTGGCGGCGATCGCGTTGGCGCTGTTCCCCAAACTCCTGGGCTCGGTCTTCGACGTCGACATGGGGCCGATCCTCAAATGAGGAGAGCGCTGCTCCTGCTGGCCACCGGCGGGGCGCTCGCGGCGTCCGTCGCCGCGGCGACGGAATGTTTCTCCTGCGGGGGACCTCCGGTCCTCGCGCTGGCGGGCGTCGTCGCGTACGCGGGTCTGCTGATCGCCGCGCTTCTGCGTGAAGACCACGGGGCGGTGCGCATGGCTTACGTGGGCGTCTCGGGGTTTCACCTCGGACTGATCTGCGCCCTGGCTTCGCGCGGGACCGCCTGTTCCCTGTGCCTCGCCACCGCTGCATTCGCCTTCGCGGCGACCGTCTTCGCCCTGGCGCGCGATCGCGGATCCTGGCCCCTGGTCCCGGTCGTCATGCCGTGGACGGCGGCCTTGGGGCTCCTCGTGGCTCCGCCCCCGCCGACCGCCGATTTCCCCGCGCACACGCGCATCGTGGCCTATACCCGGGAGGATTGCGGCTACTGCGACGAACTGCGTCACCGCGTACTTCCGGAAGCCACGCGCGGACTCGACGTAGAAATCGAGTACCGCGACGCCGCGGCCGCCGCGTTCGTCCGGCGCGCGCCGACGCTGCTTCTCAGCCGGGGACCCCGCTACCGACTCATGGAGGGGCTCCCCACGGTCGACCGCTTGCGGGAGGAACTTGTCGTCATCGGGGGAGGTCGTCCATGAGATTCCTGATCCTGTCGGCCGCGCTCCTGGTGCAGGATCGGGAAGTTGCGTTCGAAGAGGGGCGGGCCATCGAGGTCCGGCCCGCCGTCGCCTCCGCCGACCGCAACTCCACGTGCGTCGTCTCGTTCCCGGAGGAATCCATCGAGTCGTTGGTCGCCGCGTGGAACGAGGCCGACCTCTCGATCGAACAGAAGAAGAACCTCCTTTTCCTTAAACTCCTGCGCCCCGCGACCGGCGACCTTCATGTGCTCGGCGCGAGCGGAACCCTCTACCGGCTTTCGATCGCCCCGGGTTCCGACTCCGCCGTCCGGATTTCGAGGCCGGCCTCGCGCGCCGGAGAAACTCCACCCGCCCTGGAATTCGTCCGCGCGCTGCGGCTCGGGCGTCTCCCCCCCGATGCCCGAGCCCGGCGCGGCGGCGACGCCGTCCTGTTCCGCCTCGGCCCGACGGAGTGGCGCTGCAAGTTCGTCGTAGAGACCCCGGCATACTTGGGGTGCATTCTCGAGGTTCGCAATGTCGGGAGCGTGCCTTCCAGGATCGACCCGTCGAAGCTGCGGGGACCCGGCCTGATCCTCGTCGGGGCGCGCGAGCACGTCGTTCCTTCCCGGGGATCCACGCTTCTCTACCTGGTCTTCTCGAGGTCGCCGTGAAACCGCTGAAACTCTGGCTGGCGGCGGGAGGAATCGGCGGCGTCCTGCTCCTCGCGCTGGCCGCCTCGAGGGAACGGAAGCCCCAGGCGGGCGCCGAGCCACGGAGAGAGTCCTTTGATGTCGGACTCCCCACCGCGCAGGAAGTTCGGGCCATGGTGGGCGCGTACGGACAGCGGGTGGAGGAGACGGAGCGGGGACTGGGCGAGTTGCGGTCGGAACTGGTCCGCACGCGGTCGGCCATCGAGGAGGCAATCAAAGGCGCGATGCGTCCGCCGGACGCTCCGAAGGAAGAAGCGGTTCTCCTCTCTCCCCGGTTCAAGACGATTGCCTTCACCGCCGGTTCCCGGGCGCGGAGCGTCCACATCCCTGCGGGAAGCTTCGGCGAGGCGACGCTCCTGACCGGAGTCTTCGCGCCCACGGGAGGCGAGCCGCTGCCCGTGCTGCTCCGTCTGGATGCCGCGTTGATCGGGCCGAATCGCACGCGGCTCCGCCTGCCGGCAGCGCTCCTGGTGGGAAAGGCGATCGGCGACGCGAATTCCCGGCGGGCCACGGTCCAGATCGACACGGTTTCGATCGCCACGGCGTCGGGCCGCATCCACGAAGCCAAGGCGAACGGGTGGCTTGCGGACGACGACGGGCTCCAAGGCCTGCAGGGCACGTACGTGTGGCGGGCCGATGAGATCGTCGCGTTGGCCACGGCGACGGGCGCGCTCTCCGCGGGGGCGGACGCGCTCGCGTCGAACGAATTGACGGCGACCGTCACGCCGCTGGGAGGATCCACGGCGACGGTGACGGGCGACCCGGCACGACTGGCCGGCTACCGCGCGCTGGGCGGCGCAGCCTCACGGCTGTCCGAGATCATCGCGGAGCGGCTGAAGGAAATCGTTCCCGCGATCCACGTCCCCAACGGCAAGAAAGTGACGGTCGCGTTCGTGACCGGCGTGACGATCGATGGGCTCGAGATAGAGGAGGTCCGGGATGCGGCGGTTGGCGATCCTCATCGCGGTCTCGATCTGGGGCGTTAGCTGCGACGTCGGTCGGATCCGGGCCGACGGGCGGCCGGTCCAGGAAGTGTGGGGAACGGCGTCGCCGGAACTCCGCGTGGCCGCGGCCTCGTCGCCGCTGCGGGCGGAGCGCGAGGTCCCCCTGTTGTCGGCGCCAGAAGTGTTCGCGGTATACGTGCCCTCCCATCTCGACCGTGCGCGCGACCTGCTGATCGGCGAACACTGGATCTACTTTCGACTTCGGGACGGCGAGTGGTTCATCGAACGGGAGAAGGAGCCGGAGCTGACAGCCCCGGAGGGGGCGACGCCCGCGGACCTGCGGCCGCTCCGGTCCCTCGAGGGGATGGAGCGGATGGTGACCCCGTGGACGGAGCCCAAGTCCCCGTGATCCGGATTCCCCGTTTCGGTCCGGGACGCGCGGCCGAATCCGGGTCCTTTCCCGCCCGCGACGCTCCCTCCCTGCAGGGACTGCTTCCCTACCACGCCTCCGACTCCGACGGGAGCCTGTTTCTCTTGCGCGACGGTTCCCTGGGGGCGGCGTGGCGCCTCGAGGCTCCCGAGACCGAGGTGCTCTCGCCGGACGCGCTGGGCCAGCTCGCCGCGCGCTTCGACGATCTCCTCAGGCTCCTCCCCGTTGGATCGGCCGCCCAGTTCATTTCCCGGAGCGGCTCCGATGTGCGCCACCGGACGCGGCGATGGCTGGACGCCGGACGCGAGCCCGGGCTGGCCGCCGACCTGGCGTCGGCCCGGGCGGCCGCCCTCGAGTCGTTCTCGTTCATTCTCGAGGGCGCTCCCTGCGCCGCCCGCGCCGTGGAGATCCTCTTCACGCTCCGCGTCTGGCCGCGCTGGCCTCGGACCGGATGGCGCGACCGCTACGCCGAAGAAAAGAGGCGCCTCGTCGAGCGGATGGAAGCGATCGAGAACCTGCTCCAGCAGGCCGGCGTCGCGTTCGAGCGCCTCGGGGAAGCCGCCTTGGCGGAGAACGTCCGCGTGGAACTGCCACGGACCGGGACGTTCGCCGTGGACCAGGGGGTGCTTTTCCACGGAGCGTCGCGGCGCCGGATCCTGACCGCCGCGGAGCTTCCCCGCGAGACGTGGGCCGGCATGCTCCAGCGCGGCCGGCCCGCGCCGCTCGATTTCGCGGGCGACGGTGTCTTCGTCCTCAACGTCGAGTGCCGGGATCCGGAGTCGGTCCGCCGCTTTCTCGCCGCCAAGAAGAGGCTGGCCTTCTGCCAGATGGGCGGCGGTGGGGACGGGCGCGCGGACCTGGCCACGATCAAGTCGGAGGTCGACGGAGTCTTGTCCGAGATGTACGTCGACGGCGCGCGCGCGTTCACGGCGAGGCTCCACCTGGTGATCCGCGAGGACGCGTCCTCGCCCGCGATCAACGCGTTCGCGCGGGCCGGCGTGGAACTGATTCCGGAAGAGGCGCTCGCCGGCACGCTCTACCTCCAGACCCTGCCCCTGGCCTACGATCCCGCCAACGACCGGATGCTCAAGCGTGGGCGCACGCTGTTGGGGCTCAATCTCGCGCACCTCCTGCCGCTCTACGGGAGCTTCCGGGGGACCGCCCGCCCCGACCTGCTGCTCGCCAACCGCCGGGGCGAGCCCATCACGTTCTCCTTCTTCGATTCGGAAGTGGCGCCGCACGGGATCGTCGCGGGCGTCTCGGGATCGGGCAAGAGCGTCTTCGCGAACTCCCTCGTCCTCTCGACGGCGCGACGCGGCGCGCACGTCTTCATCCTCGACCGGGGGAACAGCTACCGGAAGCTGTGCGACCTGCTCGGCGGAACCTACGTCGCCTTCGAACCCACCCGGCCGCGGTCCATCAATCCCTGCGGCCGGGGACTCGACGAAGGAAAGCTCCTGTTCCTGACGGACATCGTCGCCGAGATGTGCACGCAGGGGCAGCGCGAGGTGACGGTCAAGGAGCGCAGCCTCATCTCCCGGTCAGTGCGCGCGGCCTTCCAGGGTCCGGACCGCGAAGTCCTGACGTCCGACATCCGCCGGGCCCTGGAGGCGGACGGCGACCCGCTCGCCCGGGAGCTCGCGATCGCGATGGAGATCTTCTGCGGAGACGGGCCGTACGCGGGATTCTTCGACCGCCCGCGGGAGGCGGACTTCGAGCGCTCGCCGGTCGTCTTCGAGCTCGGGGAGATCGCCAAGCGGCGGGACATCGCGAGCGTCCTGCTCATGGCGCTCATCCACAACGTTACCGAGTTCTGCGCGTCCCGGCTGTCCCTGGAGAAGTACCTCGTCGTCGACGAGGCGTGGACCCTCCTGCGCACGGCGACGACGGCCCAGTTCCTGGAGGATGTCCTGCGGACCTACCGGAAACTGAACGCGGCGGCCGTGATGATCACGCAGCAAGTGACCGATTTCGAAGGGCGCACGGGCGAGGCGATCCGCGCCAACGCGCCGAACCGGGTCTTCCTCCGCCAGACGAGCGAAACCGTGCAGGTGATGGAGCGGCTGCTCGACCTCTCGGCGGAGGAGAAGGAGCTCCTCGGCTCGCTGACGACGCTGAAGGGCCGGTTCAGCGAGATGCTGATCCTGGCCGGGGCCGCGCGGGGCGTGGCGCGCCTGATCCCGGATCCCATGACCTACTGGATCGCCACGAGCGATCCGAAGGACAACGCGATGCTCGCGGCGAGGATCGCCAGCCATCGGGACCGCGGCGCTCCCGATCCCGCGCGGTCCGCCCTCCAGGAATTGGCCCTGCGGATGCCGCGGGGAGCGGAGGGACGACATGAATGAGGCCCCGGATCTTCTCGACACGGCTTACGAGTACGCCGGCTTCCAGGCGGCGGGTAGCTTCCACGAGGCCCTGTCGGGCTTGTCCGTGCCGCTGCTCTTCGCGCTGGCGGGCGTCGCCTACCGCGTCTTCCGAGTCGCGGAGGACGGGGCCGTGCGCCCCCTTGGCTTTCACATGTTCGCCCTATTCCTTATCGCGTGGCTGGCGTCGCCCCGGTCGTCGGATCCCTCCGCGCTCCCGCACCTCCGCGCGCCGCGCGCGCTCGCGATGATCGACGCGGCGGCCGACGAAGTGGTCCGCCGCGCCGTGCGCGGGGTCGACAAGGACTTCCTGGCTCGACCGTTCGAATGGGAGCGGCTCGCGCTCCTGGCCCGCGTGTCCCGAGTCCAGGATCCGGACCTGGCGTCCGGCCTCCAGGCGTTCCTCGAAGAATGCGTGCCGGCGGCGATCCTTCGCGCGGGAACGCCGCCGCCGGCGGGAGCGCGCCGGAACCCGGTCGCGAACGACTCCGGCTTGAAGTACTCGGGGCTCGTGGATGCTTCCGGCCGGAGCTGCGAGACCGTGCGGCGCGGGCTCGACGACGCCTTGCGCGCCGAGGTGGAAGGCCATCCGGTCCACCGGGAGGCGTTGATCGCGCTGGCGGCGTACGACGGAGGATCGGAGGCCGACGCGCGCGAGTCCTATGTCGACAAGCTGGTCCGCAACCACTGGTTCCGCCCCGAGGCGTCCGAGGGGGAACTCGCCGCGGCGAAACGCAGCGTGGGCTCCTACCGCTGGCTGGACGTCGACCAGAGGACGCTGCGGTTTCCCTTCGATGGAGGGCACGACGTCAACTCCGTGTATGACGTCCTCATGTACCCGGCCTCGATCGTGGGCGAGGTCTTCACCGGCATGTACGCGGAGATTTCGCAGTGGCTCGGCGAAGCCACGGAAGCCAAGCAGAGGTATTACCTCGTCACGACTCACGCCCCCCACATCTATGGAATGTCGCTCATGCTCCTCATGGCGCTCTTCCCGATCGCGATCCTCTATGCACTCTTGCCGGGCAAATGGACGGCCCTCCTTCACTTCTGCAAGATTTTCTTCAGCGTGAAGCTCTGGCCCCTCGGCTGGGCGCTCCTGTCGGCGTTCACGCAGCGCCGCCCGTCGGCCCTGGCGCTGGCGGACGCGAGCTCCGATGTCCGGGCCACGGTGGAGCACGCGCTCCGAATCGGTGAGGTGCCAAACCTCTTCGTCAGCATCACCCTCATGTACGCGCTCGTGCCGGCCTTGAGCTTTGCCGTGATCCAGCTCGTGTCGCACGCAACGTCCCTGCCGTTCCAGTCCGTGGCGCCGAGACCGGCCGGAGGCAACGCGGCCGGGGCGGCGGCCCAGGCGGCCGCGGCGGTGGCCGCGTGATCGTTCTTGAACCCTCCCGCCGGGCGGTGCGACAATCGCTCCTCCCCATGCGCCCCGTCTGGTTGTTCTTGGCGGTCGTGCCGGCGGCGTGCGCCCCCCTGCCGGCAACCGACCTGCGCACGGAGCTGTGGCTTCTCCATTCCGATGACGCCCTCGATCGGGCGGGCGCGTTCGGACGGCTCGTCCGCGATCCGTCGAACGTCGCGCCCGCGCTCATGGCGGGCGTCTCCGAGGGATACGCGCGCGGATTCCCCGTCGCCGCCGTGCTCGTCGCGCGCGGCGAGGCCGCATCGGTCCCCCTCGAGGTCAAGGTCCTGCACCTCGCGCTCTTTGAATGGCCCGCCGCCCCGGAAACCGCGATCCTCGAACCGGTCGTGCGACACGCGCTGGAGCGCGACCTCGCCCGCTCCGGTCGCCCCGCGCTCCGACTCCTGGCCCGGGCGCTCGAAAGGGACGTCGTCTCCGAGACCCGGGCGCTCGATCTCCTGCGGATCATGATCGACCTCGCCGCCCCCATGGGCCGGGCCGGACTCGCCGAGGTCGCGCGGCTCCTGGAATCGAGCCGCGCCTTCACCGGATCGGCCGAGCCCCTGCGCGTGTGCGACCTCGCGGGAGCGGCGCTGCTCCACCTCGGCATGCAGGACGCCCTCTTGGCGGAAGCCTCGGCCGCGGCCGACCTGGCCGGGGAAGCCCGGGCGTGGTGGATCGCCTCCGGCGACCTGGATTCCGACCAGTGGCTCCGGGAAGGGGCAACCCGCGCGGTCGATCTTCTCGGCAGGACCGACAACGCCGCGACGTGGGTGACCTACCTGGGGTTGATCCTGGGCAGGCCGTTGGAATCCGAGCGCGACGCGCGCGGAGTCTGGAGATCGTTGCGAAACCTCGGCCCCCAGGAGTGGGCGCGCGATTCCCTCGGTCCTTCGCCCGCTCCGCGCGAACGGGGACCGTGGCTCATCCGGATCCTCCGGGAATCCCCCGACAACCGCTTCCTTGCGTGGTCCGTGAACCGGTTCCTGGAAATCGAGTACGGCGTCCGCCTTCAGCCGACGCCGCCGTTCATGTCCCTCGCGGAACTCGCGAGGATCCGCACCGATTGGCGGCCCGATCCGCTGCTCAGCCGCCGGTGGGAGCGATGGGCGGAGAGCCGCTCGCTGAGAATGGCCGCCTGGCGCGTGGGCCGCGCGAAAGCGTCGGACCCGGGCGGCCTGGTCTGGGCCGCCGAGCGTTATTTCCACGCCGTCGAAGACGCGATGATCGGCGACACGTGGAAGAACGGGGCGGGCGTCGACGAGATCCTGCACCTCCAGGCGCGCCGGATGGGGACCGTCCTCCTGGGTTCCGTGTATGTCGGTGACCGCGGAACGACCGAAGAGCGGCCGGTGGATCCCGAGGAGCCCTTCCTCCTCTTCGCCTCCGACTCCATGACGTGCACGGTCGTCAAGATCGAGGAACCCGGCCGTCCGGCGCCTCCGACCTCGCTTCGCGACGGGGAGGCCGCGGCGTTCCTGTGCGGGAGTTTCATCCGGAGCCCGGCGGTCCGATGCGGCCGGATTGCGCGCGCCCTCGCTTACCTGCAGGACCGGACCGCCGCGGGGCTCATCGAGGCCAAGGTGCGGCGGATCCAGGAGAGCGCGAGCCCGGATCGCGACGCGCTGCTGGCCCTGGCGGAAGCGCTGATCCTGCTCGATTCACCGGCGGGACTCGACCTCGCCGAGACGCTCGCCGCGGAGCCGCGGCTGACGGGGGCGGAACGGGAGGCGATGGAGCGGACGGCGCGCGAACCGCGCGTCCGGACGTGGCTGGCGACGCGGCGGTAGGCCTAAGCGGCCCGAAGGAAATCCTCGCACCCCTTGAGGGCCGCTTATCCTGAGCGGAGCGTTGCGGAGTCGAAGGATATCCCTCGACTCGCCTCCAGCTCGCTCGGGATAAGCAGGGCCACGAGGACTCGACGGAGGTGCAAGAAAATGCTTGGCCCTGCTTAGAACGAAAATCCGGCCTCGAAGAAGAACCCCTCGAGGTCGAACTCCACCTTGGTTTCGCTGCCGTCCTCGTACTCGACGTCGAGGTGGTAGAACCGGTATCCCGCGCCCGCGAAGAGGCCCATGACCTTGACGTCCACGGCGATCGTCGCATCGTAGAACGTCCCCTCGATCCCCAGGTTGAACGTGTCGAAGTACTTGATCCCGTGGACCTGCGCCTCGATGGAGAGGAATTTCATGAGGCCCAGCCGCACGTACGCGCCGATGACGGGGACCGGGGCGTTGATGTCCGCGTCCTCGGAGTTGCCGAACCGGTCGTGGACTTCGGCGTGGAGATCGAAGTACTTGATGCCGGCGATGCCGCCCGCGGCGACGCCGCCGCCGATGACGCCGGGCGTGGTCGCCCCGAACTGCCAGAGGAGCGTGTACGTCTCGAAGTCGAGCTCGGAATCGACCTCGGTGCTGGCCGTGAACGTCGTGCCGCCGAACGTGATGTCCGCGTCGAGAGTGCTGGTCCCCTCGTACCCGCCCTTCATGTATTGGAAGTTGAAGCGGCCGATGATCGGCAGTCCCATCGAGATGTGAAGCTCGTCGAAATTCTCCTTGGAGTCGAAGCCGAGCGCGGAGTCGACGTCGACATCGGAGCCGCTGATGCCGTTGTCGTCGGACTTGATGTCCCCCTGGATCTCCGCCTGCCACCGGCGGACTTTCGCGGCAATGGTGCCGTCCTGGGCGGCGGCGTCGATTCCGAACAGCACGGTCAGCAGGAAGGCGCACGTCGCGGCCGAGAGCTTCATCGTCGACTCCTAAACATCGGAAGGGTGTGACAGGGGCGTCCAGTATACGCCCCACGAGGGCCCGATCACCGCTCCCTGGCGTAGATCGACAGCATCA
Organism: Planctomycetota bacterium; assembly: GCA_035649615.1. Taxonomy (GTDB): domain Bacteria; phylum Planctomycetota; class MHYJ01; order MHYJ01; family JACPRB01; genus DASRJF01. The sequence goes on from DASRJF010000110.1 coordinate 9,933, forward strand.
TGACGGCGATCGCCGTCGAGAATACCCGGCCTCCCTCCCGGCCGATGTAGCTCGTCTCCGGCTCCCACGATCCCCCCGCGTGTCCTTCCCGGACCTGGTGCTCGACCAGCAGGTCGCGCACGGCGTCATTCCAGGACTTCCACGCGGTGCCGCCCTGGCGGAACATCGCCTCGGTGCCGTAGTACCACGCCGACATGTTCTGGTCGGGGCTAAACGGGAACTGGGCCGCCTTCTCCTGGGCGGCCACGAACAGATCCCAATCCGGGCGCGCCGCCAGGACCCGGGCCAACGCCCGCCGGCCGATTTCCGGATCGTCCCCTGCCGACGGCCCCCGGATGAAGAGACCGAGGGCGACGAGCCCCACGCCCCGCCGGCCCGCCCCCGGCTCGCGGTCGGAGTAGATGACCTCCCCGGTCTCGGCGACGGTACGCCGGACGAAGAGGTCCCGCACCCGTCCCTTCATGTCCGAAGGAACCGCCAGCTTCGCCCTCTCGGCGGATCGGATCGCGAAGGCGACCCAGCCCGCGATCGACGCGTCGTTGCGCGGGAGATCGGCGGGATCGTGGTAGTAATTCCATCCGCCGTCGGCGAGCTGCGATTTTCCCAGGCAGTCGAGCGCCTTCTGCGCCGCGGAGCGAAAGCGATCGTCGCCCGTGAGCGCGGCCGCTTCGCACAGCGCCCGCGTCGCCACCGCCTGGTTGTAGAAGAGGATCAGCGGGCCGTTGACGATGCCGCCCTGGGCGTTTTGATGTTCGACCAGCCAGGCGAGTCCCAGCGAAATCGCCTTCGCGTGCGGACCGGACGCCGGCCCATGTCCCGCCTCCATGAACGCCAGCAGCGCGAGCCCCGTGACCCCCGGGGTGTAGGCGGGATCTCCGGCCGCCTCTTTCACCAGGCACGAGCCGGTCCGCGGGCAGAGGCGGTCGAAGTGCCCCGCCTCCCATTCTCCGGTCGACGCCTGGTGGCGGGCGAGCCAGTCCAGCGCCCGCGCGACCGCCGCCTCCGATTCGTCGGTCCCGCCGTTTTTCCGGACGAGGGCGGCGCGCCGCTCGGCCGGGGTGAGCTCCGGGGGCGGCGGGGGAGCCGGAGGTTCCGGCGGGCGAGGCTGCGGAGGCTTTTCAGGCGGCGTCAACGGGTCCGGGGGCAACGACGGGGGAGCGACCGGGGGCGCGACTGTCGGCACCGTCGGCGAGGGAGCCTTCACGACCGGGGGCTTGGACGGGCCCGGGGACTCGTCGCCGCGGCGCGACACCAGGTAGAGCCCGGCGATGATGGCCCCAATCGAGACCAACATCACCGGGTATGACAGCGTCACGCGAGGTTTGGCATGCCGCTCCATCGCCGGCGGAAGGGCGGCCGGGCCGCGCGATTCTCCGGAGACGGGGGGCGGTTCGACGATGGCGAGCGGAGTCGGGAGCGGCGGGGGCGGAGGACCGGCCGTCGACTCGGCGATGCCGAGCCTTTCGTACAGTTTCCGCAGGTTGTCTTCGTTCACCGCAAACGTCCGCGGGACTCACCGCTCCGGCGAAGATTATACGGGACGGGGAGGGGGAGTCGTGCTTAACCGGGATTGGAGACGGTCCATGTCGCGCCCGGCGAAGCGCGAGGCGATGAGGCAGCAGATGCCGGCGGGAATGAGGGAGAACGAGAACCACGTGTACGCGTTCAGCCGCCCGTGGGCATCGCTCACCGCCCCGAAGAGCGGCGGATTGAACGTGTCCCCGAAGAGGTGGAGGATGAAGATGGCGAGGGCCCACGCGGCGCCCCGCTGGTCGGGGTGCGTCACGTTGGCGATCTGGGCGTTGAGCACCGGCATGCACAGGAAGAGGCAGAAGCTCCCCGCCGTGAGGGAGGAGAAGGAGATCCAGCGCTCCGAAACGTGGAATCCGAGGAGCAGGAGCGGGAGCGCCGCCAGATACGACAGTCCGGCCAGGAGGGCATACCCGCCGCGGACGCGCTTGGCGAGCCAGTCGCCGAACGCGCCGCCCACGGTGCTGCCGACCGCCCCCGACACCAGGGCCATGATCCCGAAGGAGATCTTGGCCTGTTCCGGGCCCATGCCCCGCACGTCGGTGAAGAACTTGACCCCGAAGTGGATGAGGCAGATGAGGATCAGCATCGCGAAGGCCTGTCCGAAGATCACGAACAGGAGCGTTCGCGTTTTCAGCAGCTCCACATACGCCTTGAACCCGGTGCGGGCGTGCTTGTGGGGCTCCTCTCCTCCGCGAGGAGGGTCGACGAGGAGGAGAATGAGGGCGGCGACAAGGAATCCGGGCACGCCGGCGATGTAAAACAGTTCGCGCCAGTCATACGAGTCGCCGAGCGCGCCGGCCATGATGAAGGCGCACGTGCCGCCCAGCGGAACGGCCGCGTGGAAGAGGGAAAGCGCCCGGCCGCGGACTTCCTTGCGGAAGTAGTCGGCGATGAGCGCCTGGCCGATGATGAGGCAGCCCGCCTCCCCGACCCCGATGAAGAATCGCGAGACATAGAGCACCAGGCTGGACGGCGCCCACCCCGAGGTGATCGTCGCGAAACTCCAGATCACCACGCACAGGGCGAGGATCTTCGGCCGGTTGCCGCGGTCCGCGAGCATGCCGATGGGCATGGCGAAGACCATGTAGCCGAGGGTGAAGAGGGCCCAGAGCCACCCGTGCTCCTTGGCGGAGAAGTGGAAGGCCTCGGCGAGGGGGGTCTCGAGCGCGCTGACGAGGGTGCGGTCGAGGTAGCTGAGGAAGTTGGCGGTGAAGATGACCCCGAGGGCGAAGAGGGCGGCCCGGCGGGTGAGGGTCGTCATCCCGCCATTAGACCTTAGGTGACTGCGACCCGCTTCAACTTTCTGGCGGCGGCGGAGTCCAGCTTCGCGAACTCGACGCCGAAAGTCGTGACGCCGTTCATGTTGAGCCGGACGATGTGGCCGGTGAGTTCCAGGTCGTCCAGGGGCTTCTGCATCGGCCGCAGGGTGAGGGTGAACGGCTCGGTGGGGAGCGAGCCCAGCGGCGTGGCGAGATCCGCCACGCGGGCGCCGCCGAGGCTGATGTCGCGGATGGTGGCGACGCCCTGGTCGTAGACAGCACCGTCCTTCCCCACGATGACGACTTCCGCGCCGATGGCCACCTCGCGCCGCTCGTACTGGCGCCGGTGGGTGTACTTCAGGCGGCCGAAGTCGTAGCCCAGGTCCTTGGCGGTCTTGAAGACCCTCCGGATCGTGTCTTTCCGGAAGACCGGGCCGGGGCGCTTGTTCAATATCTTGTTAACCGAGGAAACGTCGAGCCCGAGCCGGCGGGCGATTTCACCCTGTGTCACCATCGCGGGATTCCTCCCGGAACCATCACCGAGTTCATTTTTCATGGTCTGAACGGGAAAATCAAGTCAAAAATGAAATCCCGTCCGCGGTTGACTCGCGCCCCCGCCTCGGATATATCGGACGCGCCATGCCCGAAGCCGCCGCGTACTGTTTCCAGGACTTCATCACCGACCTCGAGCTCATCACCGCCGTCGAACGCGACCAGGCCGAGATGATCCGGAAGATCTCGCGGCGCATGAAGCTCCTCATCGGCGCCGACGAGAAGTTCCTCACCCCCGAGGAACGCGAATCCGACCCGTCCCACTACGCGCGCCACCTCGTGTACATCGACCGGAAACGCCGCTTCGTCATCATGAGCGGCGTCTGGATGCCCGGGCAGGGAACCCCCATCCACGACCACGGCACCTGGGGACTCATGGGGGTGATGGAAGGCGAGCTCAAGGTCACCAACTACGTCCGCCTCGACGACCGGAAGAAGCCCGGCTACGCGGACCTCCGCGAAGCCAACGGCTTCTGGTCGGGCCGCGGGAGCGTCTCCTACGTCCTCCCTCCGCACGAAGAGATTCACAAAGTCGAAAACCTCGGGGAAACCGCCACCCATTCCCTGCACGTATACGGGCGGGACATAATTGAATGCAATCAATTTGATATCGAGAAAAAGACGATGGCCCCGTACGGTCCGGAATACATCAACGCGGGCAAGGATCGATAAGCTCCGACCTTCAAGCCGGACGAGTGGCGTCACCTCTCCCCGACAGCTACAAGTAGTTCAATCCCGTGATCGAATTCCGCGACGTCCGGAAGGTCTACCGGCAGGGGCCGCGGGAGATCGCCGCCCTCGACGGCGTCACGGTCCGGATCCCGCCCGGCGGCTTCACCTGCCTCATGGGACCCAGCGGCTCCGGCAAGTCCACGTTCCTCCACCTCGCAGGGGGCCTCGACCTCCCGACGTCCGGCGACGTGCGGGTGGAGGGGGAGTCGACCCGCTCCCGGGACGACGACGCGCTCGCCCTCCTGCGACGCCGGCGCCTGGGATTCGTCTTCCAGTTTTTCAACCTCATCCCGTCCCTCTCGGTCGAGGAGAACGTGGCCCTGCCCCTGCTCCTCGAGGGAGTCCGGACCTCGGAAATCGACCGTCGTGTGGCGCCCCTCCTCGAGCGCGTCGGCCTGGCCGGCCGTCGCGGCCACGCGCCCGCGGAACTCTCGGGCGGGGAGATGCAGCGCACCGCGATCGCGCGCGCCCTCGTCGCCGACCCCGCGATCGTCCTGGCCGACGAGCCCACGGGCAACCTCGATCGCGCGACGGGCCGGGGCATCCTCGAGTTGCTCCACGCCGTGGCCAAGGAGGACGGGCGCACCGTCGTGGTCGTCACGCACGATCCCTCGGCCGCGGAGTTCGCGGATCGCGTCATCGGCCTCCGCGACGGCCGCGTCGAAAGCGACGGCGGGCCGTGATGCGGCTCCTGCGGCTCTTCTCCTGGCGCCCCGCCCGGCGCCGGCCGCTCCGGCTGCTCCTGGGCGCGGCGAGCGTGGGACTCGGCGTGGCCCTCTTCGTCTCGTCCGAGGTCGCGAACACGACGGTGTTGCGGGCCTTCGAGGAAACGGGCGGGCGCGTCGGCGGCCGGGCGAAGCTCCGCGTGACGTTCGCGAGCGGCGCCGGAGTGGACGAATCGGCGCTGGCCCGGATCGAAGCCCTCCCGGGGATGATCGCGGCGCCGGTCCTTCAGCGAAGCACGACCCTGGCCGAATTGAAGGACGGCCCGGTCCTGGTCCTGGGCGTGGACTTCTGGAAAGACCGCCTCCTCCGGGTCTACGACTTCAAAGTCCCCGAGCGGGACCTCCAGGCGTTCGTCGCGACCGCCTTCAGGACCGACGGCATCGTCGTGACGCGCCGTTTCGCGGGCCGCCATGGACTGGCCCCGGGAGCGCCCCTCGTCCTCGACGCGCCGCGGGGCCGGTCCCGCTTGACGGTGACCGGCATCGTCGAGAACGAAGGCCCGGCGCAGGTTTTCGGCGGCAACTTCATGGTGATGAGCCTCGCCGCCGCGCAGGGTTTGTTCACGAAGCCCGGCCTCGTCGATCAGATCGACGTCGCGCTTCGCGACGGCGAGGACGTCGCAGAGGCGCGCGGCCGGCTCGAAGCGGCCCTCGGTCCGGCCTACGCCGTCCAGCCAATTAATCGTAAGAGCGCCGTGTTCGAGGACGCGCTCTCCCGCGTGCGCGCCCTCGTCATCGTCTCCGTCGTCGCGCTCGTCGTCGGCCTCTTCATCGTCTACAACTCGGTCTCGATCTCCGTCGTCGAGCGGATGCGCGACCTCGCCATCCTCCGCTCGATCGGGGCGCGGCGGCGGCAAGTGCTGGCGCTGGTGCTCATCGAATGGACGGCGCTCGGGGCGCTCGGGTCCGTCGCGGGTCTCGCCGGGGGCTACGGGCTCGCGAGGCTCCTCGTCAACCTGTCGGCGCGATCGGCCAACGCGCTCATGCTGTCGATCGACGTCCGCGAGGTCGTCCTGACTTTGCCGACGGCGGTGGCCGCGATCGTGTGCGGCACCGTCGTGTCGTTCCTGGCGGCGCTCCTTCCCGCGCTGGAGGCGATGCGCGTCCCCCCGGCCGGCCTGCTGGGATCGGTCACGGTGCCGGGGCGGGACGCTCCGCGCCATCTCCGGTCGTTCTTCGGGGGCGTGGCCCTGATCGCCGCCGCCTCCGTCCTCGTCCTCGGCTTCTACTTGAAACTCCCGGCGCACGGAGGTCTGGCGGCGACCGTGCTGATCTTCGTGGGGGTCGCGCTCGTCCTCCCGCAGCTCACCCTCTGGGCGTCGGCCCTCGCGCGTCCCGCACTCCGCCGGTTCCTCCGCATCGAGGGCACCCTCGCCGCGGACAACGTCGCGAAGTTCCCGGCGCGCACGGCGCTGACGACGATCGCCCTGGGCGGCGCGCTCTCGATGATGGTCGCGAGCCAGTCGTTCCTCGCGTCCCTGAAGTCCTCGGCCGACGCGTGGATGGCGGACGCGTTCCCGTTCGACCTGACGATCACGGGGACGGACATGTCCACGCAGCTGTACAGCCCGGCGCGGTTTCCGGACGCCTTGGCGGCCGAGGTCGCGTCCGTCCCTGGCGTCCAGTCGGTCTACACGGTGGCGATGCATCCCCAGCCCTTCCAGGGACAAGAGGTGCTCCTCTTCGCCATCGACGTCGAAGGTCTGTATCGCATGCACCAGGCCCGCGGGATCGCGAAGCGGATGACGCCGATCGCCGACGCGGCGCACCGCGCGCGGCTCGTCTCGGGGGAGGACATCGTCGTCTCGGAGAATTTCCGGAACCGGTACGGGACGCCCCAGGGGTCGATCATCGAACTCCAGACGGCCGCGGGTCCGAGGCCGTTCCGGATCGGCCTCGTCGTCGAGGACTATTCGTGGCCGTCGGGGACGATCGTCATGGAGCGGGAGGTCTACCGGCGGCTCTGGAAGGACGACTACATCGCGTACATCGATCTCCGCGTGGATCCCGGGACGCCCGTGAACGAGATGCGGTCCCGGGTGGGCGAGAAGCTGAGGGGGTCGCACTCCGCGTTCCTCTATTCGCCGGAAGACCTGCGCCGGATCGCGGGCGCGACGCTGGGCGAGGCCTTCCGGCTGGCGGACGTGCAGGTCGTGATCGCCGTCCTGATCGGCTTCCTCGGGATCCTGAACACGCTGCTCATCTCCGTGCTGCGCCGGACGCGCGAGATCGGCCTGTTGCGCGCGGTGGGCGCGACGCGCGGGCAGATCCGGCGGACGGTGACGATCGAGTCGCTCCTCGTGTCGGCCGCGGCGGGGGCGATCGGCGTCGC
>DASRJF010000111.1:0-8419 GCA_035649615.1 Planctomycetota bacterium
TACCCCAAGGCGCCGGCGTCGATCATCGTGGTGGCGGGCGCCATCGCCAGCGTGAGCCTGCTCGGGCTGAAGGATCATGGCGTGGGAACGGTGGGTCAAGTGCCCACGGGCCTGCCCTCCCTGACCTTCCCCGATCTCTCCCTGGTGGCCACGATGTGGCCGGCGGCGCTCGGCATCGCGTTGATGAGCTTCACGGAGACGATTGCGTCGGGGCGGGCGTTCGCGAAATCGGGCGACCCGGTGCCCCAGCCGAATCGCGAGTTGTTCGCGACGGGGATGGCGAACGCCGGCGGCGCGCTCCTGGGGTCCATGCCGTCCGGCGGCGGAACCTCCCAGACCGCCGTGGCCCGGTTCGCGGGGGTGCGCACCCAGGCCGCGGGCCTGGTCACGGCCGCGGCCACGCTGCTGACGATGCTGCTGCTGGCGCCCTTCATCGGCCAGATGCCGAACGCGACCCTGGCCGCGGTCGTCATCGTCTATTCGGTGGGCCTCATCAAGCCGAAGGAATTTCGCGCGATCCTGAGCGTGCGGAGGACGGAGTTCTTCTGGGCCTTGTTCGCGGTGGCGGGCGTGGTGCTGCTCGGCACCCTGCAGGGAATCCTGGTGGCCATCATCCTGTCGCTGTTCGCCCTGGCGGCCCAGATGGCCGATCCGCCGGTCCACGTGCTGGGGCGCAAGCCCGGCACCAACGTGTTCCGGCCCCGCACCGACGAGCATCCCGAGGACGAGAGCTTCCCCGGCCTGCTGATCCTGCGCCTGGAGGGGCGGATCTTCTTCGCGAACGCCGAGCGAATCTCGCAGAAGATACGGCCGCTGATCGAGGCGCAGAAGCCGAAAGTCGTGATCTTCGACCTCAGCGCCGTATTCGACCTCGAATACACCGCGCACAAAGTGTTGTTGGAGGCCGAAGAGAGACACCGCGAGATCGGCATCATGCTGTGGCTGGTCGGCCTGAATCCCGGCGTGCTGGAGGTGGTCCAGCGTTCGCCGCTGGGAAAGATCCTGGGCCGGGAACGGATGTACTTCAACCTCGAGAAGGCGATCGCCAAGTACCAATCCGTGTCCGAAACGGAGAAGGGTCGATAGAGCCGGCGTCGCCCGGAGCTTCCCGCCCTCTCCTGTCCACGGATCAGCGCTCCCGGAAATCATAGATGTAGAAATTGTGGTCGAGGATGGCCGAGGGCTTGAAGCGCGAGAGCCAGTCCATTTCGGGCGCGTGGAACAGCCGTTCGTACAACCGCTGGCGGATGAGCATGTGGATCGACACCGCGTAGACCTCGCGGCCCGGCTTCGCGAAATCGGCGAGCGTCATCCGCTGGCAGGAGATCCCGTAGTTCTCGGGGAGGTCCGTGCCGAAGTACGACAAACGGACCGAGGGGATTCCATTCGCCTCCATGCAGGCCTTGAGCGCCGGCAGGCCCTGGCCCCAATCGAGATTGCTGTCGTCGAGGAAACGATGCGCGCCGTCGGGTCCGCCCGCCAGGAAGTTGAAGTAGGTCAGCGGGTGGGGCTGGATGCGGAGGTTCGAGAGGGCGGCGCCCGCGCATAACGCCACCGCCGCGAGCGTCCTGGACGCCTCGAGGCGCGGCATTTTCATGGGCGGCCACTGGAATTCCATCCACCGCGCCACGCGCGCCGCGCACAGGATCATCATCGGATACGTGAGGAGCACGCGCCGCAGCCCCAAGTCGGCGCGGTCCCACGCGCAGACGATATGGACCAGCGCGATCGGGAGCAGGATGGTGGCGAGCTCGCGCCGGCGGCCGCGATTCTTCCCCCAGGCGAGGCATCCCAAGGCCACCAGCAGCAAGAGCGCCGGCGATGTCTTCAGCGCCACGGCGACGAGGTAGTAATGCGGCCACGTCCCCTGTTTGAACTCGCCGAGAAGATAGGCGTAATAGTTGGGGTTGAGGTTTCCATAGATGGTTCGAACGCCGTCGATGTAGGACGATAATCCCGAGGGCGATCGATACAGGATCGCGATCAGGAGCCAGGTCAACGCCGCCGCCAGGGCCAGCGCCCTGAGACCCTCGATGAGTAGTCGCTTGCGACCGGCCTTGGGGTCCACGCTTCCGTCGCCGGCCCCTTCGGGCGAGGGCCGGAGCAGTTCCCAGGCGAAGAGGATTCCCAACGACAGGAAAATGAGAAGTCCGCTGAATTTCACGGCGACGCACAGGGCCACCGAGACGGCCAGCAGGAACATCCGCCCCACGCTGCGCTTCCGGACCCAGCGCCAATACGCATAGTGCGCCGCGCAGAAGAAGGTGGCGAGACCCAGGTCCGCGGAAACGATCGCGCCATGGGCGATGAGGTTCGGTTCCACGCAGAACAAGCCCGCCGCCACCAGGCCGCCCGCGGGGCCATACAACTCACGGGCCCACAGGAAGAGAATGAATCCGAGGATCAGCCCCAGGCAGGCAATCGGAAACCGGGCCGCGCGGATGATCTGGCGGGCGCGTTCCTTGTGGAGGCGGAAATAGGCGGTGGCAAAGGTGTACTCGTTGGATTCCGCTTGTTGAAGCGCGGATTCCGCTCCGGCCTCGACGCCACCGGAACCGCCGGAAACCCGGACGGCCCATCCCGCGAGGGTGGAAATCAGCGGCGGGGCGTCGCGCTTGATCCGGTGACTACCCTCCTGCAGGAACACATCACCGGCCGCGATATACACCGGTTCATCGAAGGTCGCCGACGTTCGATAGGCGCTCAGGGTGCACTGGATGAAGTACCCGGCCAGCAAGACGCCGGCCGCCCCCGCGAGCACCCAACTCCGCTCACGCGGAATTGTGGCGGCCGATTCGACGGCCGCCGGCTCCGCGGGGGGGTGCTGTCTTCGTCGGTTCACGCGTTTGCGGCGGTGATTTCGGCGGACCCCCGGACATTCAAGGGGCAATTTCCCCGCCGATTGAGGGGTAGTCTACTCCACCAGGCCGCCTTTCCGAAGATGCGGTCACAACCCCCCGGCGACGCTTGAGTCGATCGAACCCACGCGAGCGATCCGCGTCCGTTATCGGGCTGTCCCCGCCAGGAGGTCGGCGAGCGTTGCCAGGAGCTGCTCCCCGTCCCCTCTCCACGAGCTGCCGTGCATGAGGGCGAGCGTCCGGGGCCGGGTGGCCGCGAGGCGCCGCAGCATCGCCGCGGCGTCGGTCGCCTGCGAGTAGTAGTTCATGGCGGCCCTCATCTGCTCGCTGGGGCCGAGGATGTCGGACTCGGTCACGGGAGGCAGGTCGGCTCCCGCGTGGGTGAACACGTCGCCGCAGAAGAACGTCCGCGTGGTCGTCTCGGAGATCAGGCCGGACTCCCACGAGTGGGGCAGGTGGGGGGTGTCGTGCCACTGGACGACATGGCGGCCCAGGGTGAGCGTTTCCCCGTCGGCCAGGGCGCGCGGCGGACGATCGGCCAGGTCGTTCATGGAAACCATCGCCGCGGTCCGGCTGCAGACGGGAACCGACTCCGGAGCGGCCGCGAGGAATTGGTTGAGGGCGCCGGACTCGTCGGCCTCGACATGGGAGAAGGCGATGTACCGGAGCGTCTCCACCGGCAGGACCCGGCCGATCGCGTCCTTCACGGCGGCGAACGTTCCCCGCAGGCCGGTGTGGAAGAGAAGGGGCTCCTCGTCCCGGATGAGGAACTGGTTGAACGTGAATCCCCCCGGCACCACCTCGCTGGGGGTGCTGATCCGGTAGATGCCGTCCGCGATTTCGTCGATTCGGGTCGCTGCGCTCACAAGGCTTCCTTTCATGAAAAACGGGTCTTGCACAATTTCAAAACGGAATCGGCCGCGAGGGCGGCCGCTCGATCCGAACTCCTGCCCCCCGCGGAAAGGACTTTCCACGAGGGGTACTCCAGCAGCACGTGGGCCGGGAGGACCAGGGAATCCGCGGGCGGACGGCTCCCTGGGGGGGTGAGCGCGCGCCGCAGCAGTTCCCGCCGCCCCCTCCGGCCCCTCTCCAGGAAATCCCGGAGCGCGGGCAGGGCGGCCGCATCGGTGTCGCTCCACCGGAGCCAGGGGGCGAAGTGCTCGTGGAGCCGGAACAGCGCCCGGGCCAGCGCCCGCACCCGGCCCGGTACGTCGCTCCGCCCGTCGAAGATCCGCCCGTCGAGGGCGACCGGCGCGCGGCCGGCGATCAGGCCCGTGCAGGCGGGGATCAGGTCGTTGCGCCGGGGGAAGTACTTGTAGACCGTCGGGAGGGAGACGCCCGCGTCCCGGGCGATCATCGCGTGGGTCGTGCCGAGGGCGCCGCGCTTCGCATGGAGCGCCGCGGCGGCCTCCGCGATCCTCCGGCGCGCCTCCCCGGCGGCCGCCAGCCTCAACGTCCGGTCGTAGGGTCGTGGGCTCATTTAGATTTACATATCATAAATTCAATTAAGTGATTGTCAACATAAAAGCGACGCCGCCCGCGACGTTCCCGGGCCCGGGGGCGGAACGTCCGACATCGCCGGTTCCGGCGCGATTCCCGGCGCCGGGGAGACCCCCTCCGCGTAGACTCCCTGTCCGGACCCCGGGGGAACCGGCTTTCGAGGCTCCCGCGGCCGCTTCGGGAGGACCATGAAACTCGACACGGCGCTCTACCAGATGAGATCCCAGCCGTTGGCGTTCCTGCGCCACAATCTGCTGACGATCGCCGGCGCCTCCCAGTCGGGAGCGCGCGCCTTTTACCTCGGATACGGCAACATCTCCCTGACCCCCACCACGAACGAGTGGTTCAAGTTCTCGCACGATCGGATGGTGGTGGCCTCGACGACCACGGGCCTCGACGGCAAGAACACGGTCGACGTGCAGGTGCACAATGTGCGCATGATCCCCAGCGGCGAGACCGTCGACCTCGCGGACATCGAGCCGTACGCCCTCGGAGGCGGAGGCCCGGACCTCATGGTCACCGGCCAGTTGAGCGGATGCGTGCTGGCCATTCAGAAAGTTTCGGGCGGGCTCATCGTCGCCCACATCCAGCCCGGGGGGACGAGGGGGCCCGGCCCCACGCTCTGCACGCAGATCAAGAACACCGGGAAATTCCGAGGTCATGGGAGCGTCACGCACGCCTTTGGAATCGGCGCGGGATACTCGACCCGCGCGCACGTCATCGGCGTGCGAAAGGGCGGCGCCTGGAACCTCTACGCGCAGCAGGTCTCCTCGGGCAGCGGGCCCGTCACCGGTTCCGTCCAGATCGTCTGAGGAAGCGGCCCGGGAAATCCGGCACTTGGGTGTCTCGTGGCCCCCCGATTTGTCGCCTATGGATGGGGGTGAGGAGCGGGTTCAATAAACTCGGGGTCCGGGCCCTCCCGGGACCTTCCGGCCCTCTTTAAGAAGTGAAGCGACGTCCAACCGAGGTACCCCCATGAAGACAGCGGAGCATGCCCGGCTCGCCGAAGTTCGCGAGAACAAGGTCGACTGGCAGAAGTGGGGACCCTACCTCAGCGAGCGGCAATGGGGGACGGTGCGCGAGGACTACAGCGAGAACGGCGACGCCTGGAATTTCTTCACCCACGACCACGCCCGCTCCCGCGCCTACCGCTGGGGCGAGGACGGCCTGGCCGGCCTCTCGGACGACCAGCAGCGCCTCTGCTTCGCGCTCGCGCTGTGGAACGGGAAGGACTCGATCCTCAAGGAGCGCCTGTTCGGCCTGACGAACGGGGAAGGGAACCACGGCGAGGACGTCAAGGAGTACTACTTCTACCTCGACAGCACGCCGACCCACTCCTACATGAAGTACCTCTACAAGTACCCGCAGGCGGCCTTCCCCTACGCGGATCTCGTGAAGACCAACCGCAAGCGCTCGCGGAACGAGATGGAGTACGAGCTCCTCGACACCGGCGTGTTCGACGGCGACCGCTACTTCGACGTCTTCGTGGAGTATGCCAAGGGCGGCCCCGACGACATCCTGGTGAAGATCACGGCGACGAACCGCGGACCCGACCCGGCGGAGCTTCACCTCCTTCCCACCCTGTGGTTCCGCAACGACTGGTCGCACTGGATCGCGGATTCGAACCGCGCTTCCGAGAAGCCGAGCCTTGAAAAGGTCGAGGGCGCGGCGGGCACGACGACGGTCAAGGTCGCCCATCCGCAGCTCGGCCGGCTCGTCCTCGTCTGCGAGGGCGACGTGCCGCTCCTGTTCACTGAGAACGAGACGAACCACAAGCGGCTCTTCCCCGGCCAGCAGAACGAGAGTCCCCACGTGAAGGACGGCATCAACGACTTCGTCGTGAAAGGCCGCCCGGGCGTGGTGAACCCCGTCCCGCACGGCACGAAGGTCGCCGCGCACTACCGGTCGCGCGTCGGTCCCGGCCAGAGCGAGGTGGTCCGCCTGCGCCTGTCCGCCCCGCCGGCGGCGGCGCGGCCGGGGAAACCGTTCGGGAAGCCCTTCGACGACGTTTTCGCCGACCGGCTGCGCGAGGCCGACGAGTTCTACGCCTCGGTCACGCCGAAATCCGTGTCCGAAGACCAGGCGCGCGTGATGCGCCAGGCCCTCGCCGGGATGCTCTGGAGCAAGCAGTTCTTCTTCTTCGACGGCGACAACTGGCTCGACGAGCACCGGACGAACCCGCTCCACACCGGGTACCGCCCCGGCCGGAACTCGGAATGGTTCCACATGCTCAACCAGCACATCATCTCGATGCCCGACAAGTGGGAGTATCCCTGGTACGCGGCCTGGGACCTGGCGTTCCACACGCTGCCGATCTCGATCGTCGATCCCGAGTTCGCCAAGCAGCAGATGGAGCTGATGCTCCGCGGCGCCTACCTGCACCCGAACGGCCAGATGCCCGCCTACGAGTGGAATTTCAGCGACGTGAACCCCCCGGTCCACGCGTTCGCCACGCTGTTCCTGCACCGGACGGAGCGGGGCCTCCGCGGCGAGACGGACCTGGACTTCCTGAAGTCGACGTTCACCAAGCTCCTGCTGAACTTCACCTGGTGGGTCAACCGGAAGGACCGCTTCGGCAAGAACGTGTTCGAGGGCGGCTTCCTCGGCCTCGACAACATCGGCGTGTTCGACCGCAGCGCGCCGCTCCCCACCGGCGGCCACCTCGAGCAGGCGGACGGCACCGCCTGGATGGCCCTGTTCAGCCAGAACATGCTCGAGCTCGCGATCGAGCTCGCCGCCCACGACCGCGCGTACGAGGACATGGTCTTCAAGTTCATCGAGCACTTCTATTACATCGCCGCGGCCATGAACCGGCCCGGCGCGGAAGGCATGTGGGACGAGGAGGACGGTTTCTACTACGACCTCCTGCGGCATCCCGACGGCCGTGGGACGCCCCTCAAGGTGCGCTCGATGGTGGGGCTCTTGCCGCTCTGCGCCACGACGGTGATCGAGCCGTGGCAGCGCGAGCGCATCCCGCGGGCGATGAGCCACATCCTGGAGCGGCTGCGGCGGATCCCGGAGCTGGGGACGACGATCCATCCCACCGGACCCAAGCACCTCGGCGCCGGCGGGCGCGGGATCCTGGCCCTCGTCAACCCGGGGCGGCTCCGCCGGATCCTCTCGAAATTGCTCGACGAGAACGAGTTCCTGGGACCGTACGGCATCCGCTCCCTCTCGAAATTCCACGAGCGCAACCCCTACATCTTCCGCGTCCACGGCCATGAGCATCGCGTGGACTACCTGCCGGCCGAGTCGGACAACGGCATGTTCGGCGGCAACTCCAACTGGCGGGGCCCCGTCTGGATGCCGGTCAACGTGCTCCTGATCCGGGCGCTCCTGAACTTTTACCTGTACTACGGCGACACCTTCAAGGTCGAGTGCCCCACCGGGTCGGGGAGGATGATGAACCTGTTCGAGGTGAGCAAGGAGATCGCCGACCGGCTCATCCGGACCTTCACCCGCGACGCGCAGGGGCGGCGACCGGTGTATGGCGGCACGGAGAAGTTCCAGACCGACCCCCACTGGCGCGACTACATCCTGTTCTACGAGTACTTCCACGGCGACAACGGGGCCGGGCTCGGCGCCAGCCATCAAACGGGCTGGACAGGGCTCGTGGCTTCGCTCATCGAGATCTTCGGTACCCTCGATCCCGAGCGGGCGCTCGCGCTGGGCAAGCAGTCCGCGTTCGATGCGCGGGCGCGGGGCGTGGCGAAGCAGCCGGTTTCCTAGGGCGGGGGCGACATGTTCCAGGGCCGGTTCGCCCGGCGGCGGCTCGGCGCGCTCCTGCCGGGCGCGATCCTGCTCCAGGGGTGCGAGGGTCTCCTGGTGAAGGACGCGGAGAGCCTGCTCGTCCCCTCGCTCCAACGCTCCGAGCTCGTCGGTCTCATCGCGGGCTTCGGCACGACTTTTGCCGCCCTGCCCGACCTGCTCGCCATGCTCAAGCGACGTTCGAGCGCCGGCATGAATCCCAGGATGGCGGGGATCATGGCCGTCTTCCAGATCGGCTGGGTCTACTACGGCCTGTTGATCGCCTCGCGCCCGGTGGTCATCTGGAACCTGCT
>DASRJF010000112.1:0-5498 GCA_035649615.1 Planctomycetota bacterium
CTCAGCGTCTTCGACAAGACCGGCCTCATCGAATTCGCCGTCGGCCTGCGCGAGCTCGGCGTCGACATCCTGTCGACGGGCGGCACCGCCAAGGCGTTGAGAGGGTCCGGAATCGACCTCACCGAGGTCGCCACCCACACGGGATCGCCCGAGATCATGGACGGGCGCGTCAAGACGCTCCACCCCCGGATCCACGGCGGCATTCTCGTGGTGCGCGACGACAAGAAACACATGCTCGAAGCGGCGGCCCAGGGCATCGTGCCGATCGACCTCGTCTGCGTGAACCTCTATCCGTTCGAAAAAGTCGTCGCCGACCCGGCGGTGCGGTTGGAGGAGGCGATCGAGAATATCGACATCGGCGGACCGGCGATGGTCCGGTCGGCGGCCAAGAACCACCGGTACGTCACGGTGATCACCGATCCCGCGGATTATCCCCGCGTCATGGAGGAGCTGTCCCGGCGCGAGGGAGTCGTGGGGGACATGCTCCGGCGCGAGCTCGCGCTCAAGGCCTTCGCCCACACGTCGCGCTACGACGCGGCCATCACCTCGTGGCTGGGATCGCGCGGCGAGGGACTTCCCGAGATGCTCGTCCTGCAGTACGAGAAGATCGACGACCTCCGGTACGGGGAGAACCCGCACCAAAAGGGCGCGTGGTACCGGGGAGACTCCCGGACGGGGCCCTCGATCGCCCACGCGAAGTTCCACGGCGGCAAGGAGCTGTCGTACAACAACATCCTCGACCTCGACGCCGCGCTCGAACTGGTCAAGGACCTCCCGACGCCCGCCGCGGCCGTCATCAAGCACAACAATCCCTGCGGCGCCGCCACCGCGGACGCGCCGGCCGAGGCCTTCACGCGCGCCGTCGCGGGCGATCCCGTCTCCGCGTACGGCGGCATCCTCGCGCTGAACGTCCCCCTCGATGCCGCGACCGCCGAACGCGTCGTCGCGAAGGAGCATTTCTTCGAGGCCGTCGTGGCCCCGTCCCTTTCGGCGCCGGCGCTGAAGATCCTCCGCGAGAAGCCGAAGTGGGGGAAGAACGTGCGGATCCTCGAGTCCGGGACGCCGGCCCCGTCCGCACCCCCGTTCATCGTCCGCGGCATCCGGGACGGCCTGCTCTACCAATCGTGGGACACGGAAAGCGCCGCGCAGTGGACCCCCTCCGCGGGATCGCCCACCGAGTCTCAAAACGCGGACCTGCGATTCGCGTGGGCGGTGTGCAAGCACGTGAAGTCGAATGCGATCGTCATCGCGCGCGACGGGCAGGTGGTCGGCGTCGGCGCCGGCCAGATGAGCCGGCTCGATTCGGCGATCCTCGCGGTGCGAAAAGCCGGCGACCGGGCCAAGGGCGCGGTCGCGGCTTCCGACGCCTTCTTCCCGTTCCCCGACGCGCTCGAGACGCTCGCCGACGCCGGGGTCGTCGCGGTGGCCCACCCCGGGGGATCGATCCGCGACGCCGAGGTCGCCGCCGCCGCGACGAAGCGCGGGATCGCGCTGGTCGTCACGGGCACGAGACATTTCAGACACTAGGGAGTTCAAAGTTCAATGTTCAAGGTTCGAGGTTTGAGGATTCGCAACATTGAACGTTGAACGTTGAACTTTGAACCTCTTATGAGAACGAACTTCTCGAGCGGGACGCCGTGGGAGCCGGTCGTCGGCTACAGCCGGGCGGTCCGCCACGGCCGCCACGTCTTCGTCTCGGGCACGACGGCGATCGGATCCGACGGAAAGATCGTCGCGCCGGGAGATGTCTACGGCCAGACCGTGCAGGTCTTGAAGAACATCGCGTCGGCGCTGCACAAGGCGGGCGCGGGACTCGAGGACGTGGTGCGCACGCGGATCTACGTGACGGACATCAAGCGGTGGGAGGAAGTAGGGCGCGCGCACGGGGCCGTCTTCGGGAAGATCCGCCCCGTGACCGCGATGGTCCAGGTCGCGGCGCTCATTGACCCGGAGATGCTCGTCGAGATCGAGGCCGACGCCGTCGTGGGAGGCGGATTCGAATCGCCATGAAGATAGGCGTCCTCTGTTATCCGACGAGCGGCGGCAGCGGCGTCGTCGCCACGGAGCTGGGCGCGGCGCTCGCGGCGCGCGGCCATGAAGTCCACGTCGTCTCCTACCGGAAGCCGTTCCGGTTCGGGCCGGTCTCCGACCGGTTCCACTTCCACAAGGTCGAGATTCCCGTCTACCCCCTGTTCGAGTTCCCGTCCTACGGACTGGCCGCCGCGGCGCACCTGGCCCGCGTCGTCGACGAGCACGGCCTCGACATCCTCCACGTGCACTACGCCTATCCCCACGCGGTCAGCGCCTACCTCGCGCGCCGCATGTCGCGCCGCCCCCAGCTCAAGATCGTCACGACGCTGCACGGCACCGACATCATGCTCGTGCGCGAGGACGAGTCCTTCGCGAGCCTGACCCGGTTCGGCATCCTCGAGAGCGACGCGGTCACCGCGGTGAGCGCGTTCCTCCGGGACACGACGCGCGCGTGGTTCGGGATCCGCAAGCCGATCGAGGTGGTCCCGAACTTCGTCGATTCGGCCAGGTTCCGTCCGGCGGGAGCGCGCACGCCGGGTCCGTTCAGGATCGTCCACGTCTCGAATTTCCGTCCGGTCAAGCGGCCGCTCGACGCGATCAAGGCGTTCTGCATCCTGCGCCTCCACCACGAGGCGAAGCTGAAGATGGTCGGCGTCGGACCCGAGGTCAAAGCGGCTCGCGCCCTGGCGCGGAAGCTCGGCGTGCATCGGGACGTCGAGTTCGCGGGTGAGGAGCGGCAGATCGAGCGCATCCTGGCGGATTCGGACCTGCTCCTGTCCACGAGCGAATTCGAGGGCTTCGGCCTCGCGCCGCTGGAGGCGATGGCGGCCGGACTGCCGGTCGTGGCGACGCGCGCCGGCGGCATCTCCGAAGTCGTCGCGGACGGCGAGACCGGACGGCTGGCGGACGTCGGCGACGTCGAGGGCCTCGCGGCGAGGATCCGGAAGCTGATCGAGAAGCCGCTCGCGGCGCGGCGGATGGGAGAGGCGGGCCGCCGGCGCGCGGTCCGGAAGTTCGGCCTCGACCGCATCGTGCCGATGTACGAGCGGATCTACGAACGTCTCGCGAGGGGGGCGGCCCGGGCCGCCGGCCATGCCTGAGATTCACCCGTTCCGGGCGCTCCGCTACAACGTCGCGCGCGTCGGCGACCTGTCGAAGGTCGTCGGCCAGCCCTACGACAAGGTGGATGACCGCCTGCGCGAGGAATACTACGCGCGCCACTCGAACCACATCATCCGCCTCGACCGCCGCAAGGATGAGCCGGACGATCGCAAGTACGAGTCGGCCGCCGAGGACCTCGATCGCTGGATGCGCAAGGGCGTCCTGGTCGAGGATCCGCAGCCGGCGCTGTACGTGATCCGGCAGACCTACAACGTCGAGGGAAAGCGACGGACGCGGCAGGGAGTCTGCGCCATGGTCAAGCTGGAGGAGTTCGGGCAGGGGCGCATCCATCCCCACGAGGAGACGCATGCCGGGCCCAAGGCCGACCGGTTGAAGCTCCTCCGCGCGACGCGCGCCCACATCGGCCAGATCTTCATGCTCTACCCCGATCCGGAACGGACGATCGCGGCGATGCTAAGGCAGTCGACATCGGGTCAGCCCGACTTGCGCGCAGTCGACGATTTCGGCGAGGTCCACGAAGCGTGGCGCATCTCCGGGGAGCCCGCGACCGCCCTGGCGCAGGCGTTGGAGCCGCTCGACGCGATCATCGCCGACGGCCACCACCGCTACGAAACGGCGCTCGCCTATCGCGCGGAATGCGCCGCGGCCAGCCATCGCCTCGCCGAAGCTGCCCCGGCCGAGGAGGCGGGGGGCGCTTCCGGCGCCGAGGTCCCCGGGAACGTGCTCGCCACCCTGATCGACCTGGACGACGAAGGCCTGACCTGCTTTCCGACGCATCGGGTGATCCGCGACCGTCCGCCGATCGACCAGGAGTCCTTCCTCAGGTCCGTCGCCGAACACTTCGACATCCAGACGTGGCCCTTCGAGGGAGCCGAGGGCGAGAAGCGGGCCCGGAGGGCGATGATCGAGGCGGTGGGGAGAGACGCGCCCGCGTTCGGCCTGGCGCTGCCCTCGGGCGCCCACGCGAGGCTCCAGATCCGCCATGCGGAGACGACCGCGGCGCGCGTGACGGCGCCCCGCTCCCTCGAGTGGAGGTCGCTCGACGTCAACATCCTTCACACCGTGATCCTGGAAGGCGTCCTCGGGATCACGCCCGAAGACACGGCGCACGAGCGGTTCGTGGACTACGTGCGATCGGCCGACCGGGCGGTGGAGCGGGTGATCTCGGGCCAGGCCGCCTGCGCCTTCATCCTCAATCCGCTGCGCATGGACCAGCTCCAGGCGGTCGTCCGGACCGGCGAGAGGTTTCCGCAGAAATCGACCGACTTCTACCCGAAGATGCTCTCGGGCTTTCTCATGTGCCGACTACGCGTGGGGAATTCATGACCGGCCACCTCAAGCTCTTCATTCCGGGGCCCGTCGAAGTCCATCCGGACGTGCTGAAGGCGTGCAGCGTGCCGATGATCGGCCACCGGACCAAGGAGTACGAGGCGCTGCAGGCGCGGACCCGCGAGAAACTGAAGGAACTCCTCCACGTGAAGGCGGGCCGGGTCTTCCTCTTCACGTCCTCCGCGACCGGCGCGATGGAGGGGGCGGTCCGGAACCTGTCGACGAAGCGCGTCCTGTCGTGCTCGTGCGGCGCCTTCTCGGAACGGTGGCACGAGATCGCGAAGGAGAACGGCCGCGCCGCCGACTCCTATGCCGTCGCGTGGGGGACGCCCAACCGGCCCGAGGAGATCGACAAGCTCCTCGCGACGGGGAAGTACGACGCGCTGACGCTCGTCCACAACGAGACGAGCACGGGGCTCATGAACCCGCTGGTGGAGATCGCCGAGGTCGTCCGCCGCCACCCGGACGTGATGTTCTGCGTCGACGCCGTGAGCTCGATGGCGGCCGTGGACATCGATTTCGAAGCGCTCGGCATCGACATGCTCCTGGCCGGCGTGCAGAAGGCGTTCGGACTTCCGCCCGGCCTCGCCGTCGTCGCGGTCAGCCCGCGCGCGCTGAAGAAGGCCGCGGGCGTGCCCGATCGCGGGCACTACTTCGACCTCGTCCAGTTCCAGAAATACGACGACAAGAACCAGACCCCCGAGACGCCGGCGATCTCGCTGATCCACGCGCTCGACGTCCAGCTCGACCGGATGAAGCGCGACGGCTTCGCCGCGCGGTTCGCGAAGACGCTCGAGATGGCCCGGGCCTGCCGCGCGTGGGCGGAGAAGCACTTCGCGCTCTTCCCCGAGAAGGGCTACGAATCGGTCACGCTGACCGCCGTGCGCAACACCCGGGGAACCGACGTGGCGAAACTCAACGCGGACCTCGCGAAGCGGGGCGTGACGATCTCCGAGGGCTACGGGAAGATCAAGGACCAGTCCTTCCGGATCGCCCACATGGCGGACATCACCCTG
>DASRJF010000113.1:0-2486 GCA_035649615.1 Planctomycetota bacterium
ATCCGTCGGCTTGGTGTAGACCGTGACGTGCACCCGGTCGAGGACTCCCGCCCCGTTCTCGTAGTCGACCTTCTTCCCGACGCCTGAAACGACGATTTCGATCTCGTGGGAGATGGGATCCTTCACCGTGACGTCGAACCACTCGGAGGACCGGTCTTCCTGGCCGCCGTTCGGCGGATCCTGGAAGAGGGCCGCGAGGGCCGCGGTGATCAATATCAGTCGGAGCACGTCACAACCCCGCACCCAAAACGTCCTGGATATCGAGCATGCCCGCCGGCATCCCGCGGTCGTCGACCACGGGGAGCTCGTCGATGCGCTTTTCGCGAAGGATCCGGAGGGCGTCGGCGACAAGCCGGTCGGGGCCGACGACGGTGGGGGTGCGCGTCATGACGGCGCCGATCCGCTCCTGCTGGCCCTGGGGATTGCGGCTGAGCAGTCGCCGGAGGTCGCCGTCCGTGAAGATCCCCGCGAGGCGGCCGTCCGCCCCGACGACGCTGACCGCGCCCGCCCGGGCCTTCGTGATCAGGGCGATCGCTTCGCCGACCTGGGTCTCCTCGCGCACGACCGGGTTGCGGTCTCCGGTTCGCATGACGTCGCCGACTTTCTGCAGCTTGCGGCCGAGCTCGCCCGCCGGGTGGAAGAAGGCGTAGTCCCGCTGGTTGAACCCGCGCGCCTTCTGGACGCAGAGGGCGAGCGCGTCGCCGAGCGCGAGCAGCGCGGTCGTCGACGCCGAGGGCGCCAGGCCGAGCGGGCACGCCTCTTCGATCCGGCCGAGTTCGACCACGATGTCGCTGGCCCGGCCGAGCGAGGAGTCCTTCGTCGCCGTGAGCGAGATCACCGTGGCGCCGAGCTCGCGCACCTTGGGGATGAGCCGGAGCAGCTCCTCGCTCTCCCCGGAATTCGAAAGTGAGAGGAGGACGTCCTTTTTCATGATGCGGCCGAGATCGCCGTGGACCGCTTCGGCGGGATGGACGAAGTGCGACGGCGTGCCAGTGGAGGCCAGCGTTGCGGAAATCTTTAGGCCGACGAGCCCCGCCTTGCCCATGCCGCTGACCACGACGTGGCCTTCGCAGGCGCGGATCCGCTCCGCGGCGGCCATGAACGAATCGCCCACCCGGTCGACGAGCGAACGGATGGCGTCGGATTCGGTGCGAAGCACCTCGCGCGCATATTCGAGGTCCATGGGGGTGGTCATTATAGGCCAGACTTCAGACTTCCGACTTCAGACTTCAGAGGGAAGTCGTCAGCCGTCAGCGTTCAGGCGTCAGCCAGCGGCCGGCTTCCCCGGATCGCAACAGCGCCCGGAATCCGTCCCGCGATCGGGTGAGCCGCGCGATCTTCACGCGCGAGAGCCCGGCCGCCGCGAAGTCCTCCCGGGCTCCCTCAGTGTCTTTCGTCATAAACCGCGTGATGCCGCGAAAAAAATGGTGCACGCGCACGCCCGACCGCATCCGGATGGCGCGATCAAAGTCCTTGAGGGCGGAGAGGAGTCGTCCCAATAGCGCCTTGGCCTGGCCTCGACCCACCAAGGCGATCATGCCCACACGGGAATTCCGGACGACGCGCGAAAAGTCCGCGATGGCGGCTCGGTACCGCCCGAGGAACATCCGGATGTAGCCGCGATAATAATGGAAGTTTGCGTTTCGGGGATCGACTCGGATCGCGCGATCGTACAGTCCCAGCGCCACGCGGTGCCGGTTGAACTTCACTTGGAGATCCGCGGCCGCCTCAAGGCACCAGCGGCAACGGGGAAACCGGGCGAGCGAGGACCGGTAGTCGGCGGCCGCCTCTTTCAAGCGGCCGCGCTCCTCGCGGACGAAAGCCCGCCGCTGGAGGGCATCGTGATAGCCGGGATGGATCCGAAGGGCGCGCGTGAATCTCCGCTCCGCCTCCGCGTATCGCTTCTCGCGGATCGCCCCGATTCCCTTCTCGAACTCGACTTTCTCTAGTTTTTCACGCCGACCCACAGGCCATCTCCGATCGGCACGATGATGCCGTGGACGCGCTTTTCACGCGCCATGATCTCGTTGAAGGCCCGTACGGCGGGGACTTCGCGGTCGGTGGGATGCTCGTCGAGAAGCTGGCCGAATGCGAACGCGTTGTCGACCAGGATGAGGCCGCCTTTGCGCACGATTCGAAGGCTCTCCTTGAGGTAGCCCGGGTAATTCCCTTTGTCGGCGTCGAGGAAGGCCGCGTCGGCGGAGCCGGTCTTGAACTTGGGGAGCACCGCCAGCCCCGCGCCGCGATGGACTTCGATCCGGCCGGCGACGTCCGACTTCGCGATCCACGCCTCCGCAAATCGGGCGAAGGCGTCGTTGAGCTCGATCGTGCGCACCCGGCCGCCTTCCGGGAGGGCCCGTGCCATCGCGATCGCCGAGTAGCCCGCGAGCGTGCCGACCTCGATCACATCGCGGGCCCGCGCGTTCTTGAGAAGGATCTGCATGAAGCTCGCCTGTTCGGGCGAAATCCAGATCGCGGGCATGCCG
>DASRJF010000114.1:0-7074 GCA_035649615.1 Planctomycetota bacterium
TTCGGACGGACCCAGGACTTTGGACTCAGGACGTCATGACTCGCTTGACAGCCCCCCGGCCGCGGGAGTACGTAAGCGCGCATGGCCGCGTCCCCCAGCCCGGAAAAAGTCCGCGTCCTCCTCACCGACCCGCGCCAGACGCCCGCCGACCACGACCGGAACGGCGATCTCTTCCTCGCGGAGGGCCGCCCGAACATCGCCATGATGTTCTACGAGCGGTCGGGGTCGAAGGACCGCATCGAGAAGGTGTTCCGCCAGGCCGTCGAGGGGGGCGACACGTTCCTCGTCGAGTGGGTCTTCAAGGTGCGGCCCGAGCTCGTGGACGCCACCGCCTGGGCCAGGACGGGCGAGTCCGCCCTGCGCGAGAAGAAGTTCGCGTTCGCGCGCGACGCCTTCCAGCGGGCCGGCGACGAGACCCGGGTGATCGAGGCCAAGAAGGGCCTGGACCAGGCGCTCGGATCCTGAAGGACGATTGGCGCCCCCCTTTCCGCCTTCCCCAGATTCCAGATTCCAGATTCCAGATTCTAGATTCCAGATTCTAGATTCCAGATTCCAGATTCCGGATGCCCGTGCCGATAGTTGTGGTACCCCCGCGTGGGTGCGGTGAAGCGGGGACAGGGGTCGGGGTTGTGCATCAGGAGGAACGATGCACATTCCGACGGTGACCGACCAGATGCTCGACAAGGTCCTCGAGGCGGCCGCATCGCCCGTCTTCGTCGAGTTCACCGAGGGGGGCAGCGAGACTGCCGCCCGCGTGCATCACCGCATCGCCGCGCTCGCCGAGGAATTCGACGACCGCGTCATCTTCCTGCGGCTGGACTGCGACGAGAACCCCACGCCGGCCGCCTCCTGGCGCGCCCTCGAGCTTCCCTGCATCGTCATCTTCAAGCGTGGGACGGAATTCGGCCGCTGCATGGGCAACGTGGATCGAGACACCATGGAGCGCCTGCTCGAACGCGCCATCATGGCCGACGTTTGAGGGATAGGTCTCAGGAATCAGGATTCAGGGTTCAGGTTCAGAAGGTGTCAGGTGACAGCAGAAAGCTTCGGGACCTGACTCCTGACCCGGGGCGCTAACTAGGGTTTGTCCAACTCCGGCAGGTACGGCCGCGCGACGCTCTCCAAATCGCTCGGCAGGGATTCGAAAAGGTCCCTCGCCTCTTTCTTCTGTCCGTTCTTCAGCAGGTACACCGCCAGGCCCAGCCGGTCGGCGGCGCTCTCGCCCCCCAGGACCGAGATCGCCAGGTCGCGCAGCTGGAGCGGGTGCACGGCGGACCAGGGGATGTCGTGCGTCTTGCCGCCGGCGATCGCGACCAGCCGGCCGGAATCCGCGTGGATCACATCGACGCGATCGAGGGTCTCGGATCGCAGGCGGAAGGCGGGGGTCGTGTACCGCGTCTTCCCCGCCAGGGCTTCGACAAGGCGCTCCTTGAGCTTCGCCACGCACTCGACCCTCACGTCGTGCCCCTCCATCCACTCCTCGGTGCCGGGCATCCGGGTGACCTCGCGCGCCTGCTCCAGCTGCAGGCTCGCGATCAGGCGGTCGAGCTTCGCGCCCGCGTCGCGGAGCTGGCGGCGGAACGCCCCGTCCCCGCTCCCGGAGGCGCCCTGCAGGAGGAGCCACGAGGAGAGCGCGATGAGGCCCGCGACGGCCACGTAGAACGGCAGCTTGCCGACCGGCCGGGCCACCGAGTCCGGAACGATCACGGCCGGGGGCGTCGGCAGCAGCTTGGTGTCCGTCCGATCCCCGATGCGGGTGACCCGCGCCACGCCGTCGAGCCGGACCGTGTGCGCGTCGCTCATGAGGACGTGCTCGAGCTCGCCCGCGACCTCGGAGGCCGACTGGTACCGGCGGTCGCGGGCCTTGTCGAGGCACTTCATCGTGATCCACTCGAGCGTGGAGGGCGCGCCGGTGCGCCGCTCCGGTCCCATCGCGGCGAGCACCTCGCTCGGCGTGCGGGGCGGCACGTTGACCACCCGGTGGAGCACGTCCAGGAGCTCGCCCGTGAAGGGCGGCTGGCCGGTCAGGAGCTCGTAGAGGATCGCCCCGAGGCCGTACACGTCGGTGCGCGCGTCGATCTGCACCAGCTCGCCCGTCGCCTGCTCGGGGGCCATGTAGGCCGGCGTGCCCCGGACTCCCGAGTCGGCTTCCGCGGCGGACTCCGCCTCCATCTCGCGGGCGAGGCCGAAGTCGAGGACGACCGGGCGCCACGTCTGGTCGATGAAGATGTTCGAGGGCTTGAGGTCGCAGTGGATGACCGGGACCTGCCGGGTGTGGGCGTAGTGGACGGCGCGGGCGATGTCGCGCATCACCTTCACGAACTTCGTCGGGTCGTCGTAGAAGGGCGAGATCTTCCCCTTCTCCTTCGCCTCGCGGATCAGCTGGAGGAGCGTGCGCCCGTTGAGGCAGTCCATCGCGATGAAGAAGTGGCGCTCCAGCCGGCCGACGTCGTACACGGTCACGATGTTGGGATGGCGCAGGCGGATGGAGTTCCGCGCCTCCTTCAGGAGGTCGCGGATGTGGGACTCGTACCGGGCGAGGGCCTCCGGATCGGCCGTCTCGGGCGGGGCCTTGAGGAACTTGAGGGCCACGTACTGGTGGAGGTAGGTGTCCCACGCGCGGTGGACGATGGCGGCGCCGCCTCGCCCCAGCTCCTCGAGCAGGACGTACTTGCCCATCTTGCGGGCGGGGTCCTGGGCGGCGATCTCGACCTCGCGGGGCACGGGATCGCGCGGGACGAGGATGACGGACGTGTCGACGACGCTGACGCTCGAGACCTGCGCCGGCTCGCGCATCTCGCCGCCGCAGCGGACGCACTTGTAGGCGCGGGCGTCCTCGCGCTCCTCGACGTTGACCTGCGTCCGGCACGTCGCGCAGGCCAGGATCTTCTTGTTCTGGGCGGCGAGCGCGTCGGCGACCTGCTTCTCGGTCACCGCGCCGCGGCGGATGAGGATCTCGCCGAGGCGGGGGATGGGTTCGATGCCTTCGACGATGCTGCGCCGCTGGAGGGCGAGGGCGTCCTCCAGCTCACGGGACGAGATGAATCCGCGCTCTACGAGGAGATTGCCGAAGTCCACGGGGGTTCCCTTTAGAGCGAGCACCGGACTGGAGTATACCCATTAATATTGGGCTAGTCCAGTCCTCCCAGTCGGGAAGTCTCGCGGGCCGCCGGAATTCCCAGCGGTCCGCCCCGAAGTCTCCGGAGCTCGCGCATTGCCAGCTCCCCCTGACCCGTGCCCCCCGCGTACAACGCCAGCCCGAACCGCTCCGCCTCTCCCATCGCGCCCCCTGTCTCCAGCGCCAACGCCGTGACCTGGCCGGGTTCCAGCTCGCCCCAGCCTACATCACGCGACCCCGCGGGGCCATAGACGACCAGGCCGGCCCCCGTGGCCTTCAGCACCTCGACGGGACCCAGCTTCACTCCCCCCCGCAGGGTCAATTCGCCGCGGGAGGGACGCGACTTGTTCAGCGCCTCGATCAACCACGTCTTCGTTCCCTGGACCCATTGCGACCGCTCGAGGAGCTCGCCCGCTTCCCGGGACGCCGGTCCCTCGCCGCCCCGCGCCAGCGCCGACCGGCAGAATTCCACGGCGGCCTCGGGCCGGAACAATCCGATCGTCCGCTCCACTTCTCCCCGCAGCCCGTCCGCGGGGGAGGCGGAGGACCCGGCCCGCGCGCCGGGCGCGAATTGGGCGATCGCGAATCCGCCCACCAGTCCCGCCAGGACGAGGGCCGCGACTCCCCACGCCCGCCGGGCCGGGGCCGCGGGCCCTGGCTCCAGGGCGGGCTTCGGCGCCTCGTCCGGCACGGCCGCCTTGATCGCCTGCGGGGGCGTCGGCAAATCCCGCCGCAGGACCTGTTCGAGCGCGTCGACGAGATCCATCGCCGTGGCGTGGCGGTTTTCGCGGTTCTTCTCGAGGCACGTGAGGCAGGTCTCGACCAGTTCCTTGGGAAGGCGGTCCACGAGGATTCCCGCCCCCTGCTCGATCAGCACCTCGGCGGGCGCGCGCGGCGGCTCGACGAGGGCGTTCCGGAGGACCTGCCCCAGCGATCCCCCGAACGGCGGGCGGCCGGTGAGGACTTCGTACATCACGGCCCCGAGGCCGTACACGTCGGTGCGCGGATCGATCTCCTCGGGATGTCCGGAGGCCTGCTCGGGGGCCATGTACATCGGCGTCCCCGCGACGAGCCCGGCCTCGGGCTTCTCGCGCACGCGGAGCGTCCGCGCGAGGCCGAAGTCGAGGACGGTCGCGCGGCCCGACCGCTGGACGAAGATGTTCGAGGGCTTGAGATCGCAGTGGATGATCGGCGCGGGGCGCGTGTGCGCGTAGTGGAGCGCCCGCGCGACGTCGCGGAACACGTGGAGGTAGCGGCGCTCCTGCTCGAAGAAGGGCGAGACCTTGCCTTCCGACTGCGCCTTGCGGAGGTGGTCCGCGAGCGTGGCGCCCTCGAGGTACTCCATGCTGATGTAGTACTCCTTCGCGACGCGCCCCACCTCGTACACGATCACGATGTTGGGGTGGCGGAGGCGGGCGGCGGCGCGCGCCTCCTTGAGGAGCGCGGCGACGCGGCCCTCGGGATCGGCGCGGCCCGGCGAGCCCGCCGTGCCGCCGCCGTGGATGCGCTTGAGGGCGACGAACTGGCTGAGGTAGTGGTCCCAGGCGCGGTGGACGACGCCCGCGCCGCCGCGGCCGATCTCGTTGATGAGCGTGTACTTCCCGAACCGGCGCGCGGGGTCCTTCGCGGCCTCCTCCACCTCGCGCGGCATGGGCTCGCGGCTGATGAAGATGATGGAGTCCTCGGAGACCTTGACGTCGCTGAGGTCGCGCGGGAGCACGAGGGCGCCGCGGCACCGGATGCAGCGGACCTCGCTGACGTCGGGGCGGCTGGGGACGTTGACCTGCACCTCGCAGCGGGGGCAGAAGAGGATCGATTTCTCCTGCTGCGACAGGGCGGTCAGCACCTGGCCTTGCGTGAGGAACCCCCGGGCGACGAGCAGTTCGCCCAGGCGGGGGATGACGTCGAGGCCCGAGCGGCCGACCTCGCGCTGGACCTCGAGACACTCCGCGAGCGCGGCTTCGGAAACGAGCCCATTGCGGACGAGCAGCTGGCCGAAGTCGAACGTCTCGGCCGCGGTCGCCGGTGGCTCCAACACCCCTACCCTGGTGGATGCCATGGACGAGTCTGGACCATGCTAGCGGGGCCCCGGGGCAAGTCCAGTAATTTATGGAACGTGACCGTTCCCATGTGCATGCGGGCCCGACCGCGGCCCATAATCAATGCATCGCCCCCGGGGGCGGCGGTTCAAAAGTGAGCCGGCCGCGATCGCCATCGCGAGCAGCGCCGCCATCGCCGGGGGTCCGCCCGGTCCGGCCCCGAAGAAGCACGCCGCCCCGGCGTCCCCCGCCGCGTGGTCGATCCCGTCGTTGTACACCACCCGGAACCGCGCCGGGGCGCTCCACGGGGTCACGTTGCCGGCGATGTCGCGCGCCCGCACGCGCCAGTACCGGATCCCCTCCCCCACCGGGAGGCGGATCGTCGCGGTTCCGGTCCCGGCCGGGACCGACCGCGTCGCTTCGACCTCGAACGGGTCGACGCCCCGGAAAATCTCGAGCTCGTGCGTCAGACCGGAAACCGGACCGTTGTCGGTCGCCCCGGCCCAGCCGAAGACGACGTCGCCGGCCTCGGGATCCCCGACCACGACGTCGAACTCGCTCGGATACTGGGCCACCGGGTCCGTGGGGGGCGTGGAGTCGCATCGGAAATCGGGAGACGTCGAGTTGTCGAACGCCGGGAGCCACGACTCCAGCTCGGCCGGGAAGGAATTCTCCTCGAAATCCTCGATCCGGTACTCCCAGTCGTACGGGTGGTTCGAGGGGAGCGAGAGGAGGAACGTCACCCGTCCCTGGGGGGACCACGCGCTGCCCACCTCGTGCCACATGGGCTCCAAGGGGCGGCGGTAGCGGATCCGCAGCCGCACCTGGTCGTAGGGATCGGGATCGGAGATCACGGCGCTGAATTCGATCATGCGCCCCACCCAACCGTCGCGCGCGGCCGGATCGGCCTGGGCCTGGAGGGAGGCCTCGGGCTGGAGGCCGGCCTGGGTGACCGGCGATTCGAGCTCGGGCGCCGGACCGAAGTCCGGAGGCGTGAACTCCTCTCCCTCGTCGTACCCCGGGAGGCCGCCGTAGACGTAGCCGCGGCCGGCGATGGCGACGGCGGCGTGCTGGTACCGCGCGGAGGCCATCGAAGCGCGCGGCGCCCAGGTGTCGGTCGCCGGGTGGTACTCGAAGACCGCCGACGACCCGCCGGAGTCGGAGCGGCCGCCCGTCGCGTAGACGCGGTTGCGCAGGGCGAAGGCCGCCAGGGATCCGCGGGGACGGACCCCGCCGTCGATCGTGATGGGAGTCCGCGTCGTCCAGGTGTCCGTCGCCGGCGAGTACTCGTGGCAGCCCGCCTCGTAGCCGTCCGCCGACTCGCCCCCGACGACGACGAGCGACCCGCGCGCCGGCAGCGCGACCATCGAGTGCAGGTGGAGGCCGACGGGAAGTTCCGCGACTTCCGTGAAGGAGTTGTCGGAGGGGTCGAACTCGTCGACCCGCCGGGACGGGGCGTCCGTGAATCCGCCGGCGATGTAGATGCGGCCGCCGAGGACCGCGGCCGCGGCGCCGAACCGGTTCTGCGGGAGCGTCACGCCGTCGAGGACCGACCACGCGTCGTTCGCGATGGAGTACGTGAGGACGATCCCGTTCCCGTCCTGCCAGGAGGTGCCGAACGAATAGAGCTGTCCCCCGTAGTACGCGCCCGCGTTGTACTGGTACGTGGTCCCCGACTCGACGATGGGCAGGTTCGCCAGCGTGATCCACGCGTTCGCCACGGGGTCGTAGCGGCGGGCGCGCCGGTAGTACGAGGGGTAGGACGCGCTGACGCCGAGCTGGTAGCCGCCGAACAGGTACAGGTACGTGCCGTCCGTCGCGCTTCCCCCGCGGGCGAAGTAGTAGGCGGAGGTCTCGTCCGCCCAGGATCCCGTGGGTTCCTCCTGCGCCGCCGCCGGCCCCGCCGCACCGATCATC
>DASRJF010000115.1:0-3356 GCA_035649615.1 Planctomycetota bacterium
TGGCGGAGGGGCAGGGATTCGAATCCGCCTTCGCTTTCGGGGTGGTGAGTCGAGCTACGGCGAGATTCTCTGCAATCCACGGGATATCGCATCCTGATGGTGTGTCGGATCTTAGGAGATGGCGGAGGGGCAGGGATTCGAACCCTGGATACAGGTATTAGCCCGTATAACGGCTTAGCAAGCCGCCGCGATCGACCACTCTGCCACCCCTCCGCGCAGGAGTGAGCGGCCCGATTATAGGAGCGCCCGCGGAGGCCTTCACGCACTATCTGGGAGTCCAAGTCCCACGAGGGTCATGCCGCTCTTCTCGGCAGTTCTACAAATTTGGATTCCGGCCTGGGAGCGCGCGCCACTCTCACCCCGATTCAAGTGTCCCCGCGGCGCGACTTCGCTATAATCCCCGACCGATGAAGATCTTCCGCCGGCTCATTCTGCTTCCGGTCCTTTCCCTGATCCTCGGCTGCGGAAGCGGCGGTGGAGGCGGGGGCGGGGGGGGCGGCGGCGGCGGTGGGTCCATCGGGATCACGCCGGTCGCCGCGACGCCGCGATTCACCCTGGTCGCCAACCGCGCGGAGGGAACCCTTTCCCTCGCCGCCGTCGATTCGGCGAACGGATCGTGGCGTCACATCAGCTACTTCCCGACCGGCTTGCTCCCGTCATCGGTCGCCACCAACCCGGCGGGCACGCGCGCGTACGTCGCGAATACCGGATCGGACACGGTCTCCGGCTTCTCGATTTCCTCCTCGGGCGTCCTGGCCGAGGTCCCCGGCTCGCCCTTCGCCACCGGCCTGGATCCCGCGGCCGTGGCCGTCGAGGCGACGGGCAAGTATTGCTATGTCGCCAACTACCTCTCGAACTCCATCTCGGCTTTCTGGATCGACCTGGGCACCGGCGCCCTGACTCCGGTGACCGGTTCCCCGTTCGCGACGGGCGCGAGGCCCGTGTCGATCTCCATCGATCCCACCGGCGCGTTCCTCTACAGCGCGAATTCGGCGTCCGACAACGTCTCCATGTTCCAGATCAATGGCGCGACCGGCGCCCTGGTCGCCGTGGCGGGCTCCCCGATCGCCGCGGGCATCGCTCCGCACACCGTTGCGGTGGACGCGAGCGGGCGGTACGTCTACGTCTCCAACGCCGGCACGAACACCGTGTCCGCGTACGGCATCCAGGGCGGCGGCGGCCTGGTGCCCATCGCCGGCTCGCCGTTCGCGACCGGCTCCTCCCCCGCGGGCGTCTCCTCCGACGCGCTCGGAAAATTCCTGTACGTGGCGAACAACGCCTCGGACACGGTCTCGGGATTTTCGATCGGGGCCGGCGGCGTGCTGACTCCGCTCGCGGGGTCGCCTTTCGCCACCGCCGCGGGACCTGACAATCTTGCCGCCGACCCGTCGGGCCTGTTCCTCTACGCGATCAGCGCCGCCACCAATGTGGTCTCGAGATTCTCGATCAACGGATCGACCGGCGTCCTGACCGCCGCGACGTCGGAGCGCGGGCGGACGGCCTTCGCCATGACGATCACGAAGGGCGCTTCGGCCTCATTCCTGCCGCGCTTTCTCTATACCTCCAACGCCACCGAAATGTGGGGCTTCAGCGTCAATCCCGCCACGGGCGCCCTGACGACGGTCCCGGGGTCGACCTTCGACCCCGCACACGCGTTCGCCTCCGATCCGCTGGGTCGCTATCTCTATGCGACCGGACCCGGCACGGACGGGGTGAGGATCAGTTCCATCGACGCGGCGACGGGCGAATTGACCTTTATCACGGCCTTCGCGCTGAACTCGGCCTTCAAGATCACCGTCGATCCGACGTCGCGGTTCGTCTACGTTTCCAACTTTGCCGATGACCAGGTTTCGGCGTACGCCATCGACCAGTCGGATGGGACGCTCACCGAACTTCCAGGCTCGCCCTACGGCGCGGGCTCGGGGCCCCTGGACGTCGAGGTCGATCCGACAGGCCGGTTCCTGTATGTCACCAACGTGACCGCGCCTTCGATTTCGGGATACGAGATCGATCCCGCGACCGGAGAGTTGACCGAGATTTCCGGATCGCCCTTCGCCTGGACCGGCGATCCCGGCGGGGAAGCCCGGGGAATCGCGATCGATCCCTCGGGCCGGCTGGCCTACGTCTCCAGCAGCACGTCCCAGGAATTCCAGGTCTATTCCATCGACTCCGTGACGGGAGCGATGGCCAGCTTGTCTCTCGAGTACCTGCTCTTCGGCGGTCTTGTCGATGTCGCGATGGATCCCTTGAACCGGTACGTCTATTCGACCGGCATGACGACCGGCACCGGACTTCACGCCTTCGCCATCACGACGCCCGAAACCGGCGCCCTGACCTTGGTTCCGAGTTCACCCTATTCGGGAAGCGCCTTCGTCCGGTACGCGGTGGTCGATCCGTCCGGCAAGTTCCTGTACGCGAACAACTTTGCCAACACGTTCCTGTCCGCGTTCGCGATCAATCCAAGCTCGGGCGCCTTGGCGGAGATCCTCGGATCCCCGTACGCGACCGGCCAGAGCGCATCCGGGCTCTTCGTCACCCGGACGATTCAGTAACACCAAGTCGCGATCACGAACAGCGCCGTCAGCAGCGCCAGGAATCCCGCGCGCCAGAGCGGACCCACGCCGGAACGACCCAGCAGCGACACGACCGCGGCCGCGGCGAGCCCCTTCGCGGGACTCGAGGGACCGAGGACGAGAACGCACGCCGGCGCCAGGCCGAGCCACCCCGACCGCACGAAACTCAAAGCCAGACAGGCGGCCGCCACGACAACCGCAAGAATGACTCCAACCATCGGACGCGAGCCGAATTCCACCGCCAGCGGGAACCACGCCTCGGGAAGGAGGCGCGCGCCGGCCAGCTGAGCGAGCCCCACGTCAAAAAGCGACGCGACGACCACGAAGAGCAGCCCCACCCCCATCGCAAGAGACAACCGAATGGGACTGGGACGCGACTCGGGA
The DNA here is from genome assembly GCA_035649615.1 of Planctomycetota bacterium. GTDB lineage: Bacteria > Planctomycetota > MHYJ01 > MHYJ01 > JACPRB01 > DASRJF01. Next base: position 2,958 of record DASRJF010000115.1, read on the forward strand.
GGCGGACTGCGTCGAACGAATACCAGGGAGACTGCGGCCACGCCGCACGTCAGGAAATAGAAAACCGTCGCGTTCCCGGCGAAGCACGCGGCTACTTGACCCAACAAGGCGGCGACGAGGAGCGGAACTGGGACGCCCGACGTCTCAACCCGGCGCGGACAAAGGCGGAAGAGCGCGAAGCCGACGATGTAGAGAAGCGACAGGGCGAGCGCCCAGAAGGCCAGGGACCACCCGCCCCCCGGCATGAAGAGCGTCGCGAGCTGCGACCGGCCCTGCGCGGCGTCCGCGGCGATCTGGCCGCCCAAGCCCGCCAGCGGCGCGCCGTCCCTGAGCGCCGGATGCAGCCCCGCCGCGACCAGGGCGACCGCGATCCACGCGGCCGCCACGGCGATCCACGCG
>DASRJF010000116.1:0-2660 GCA_035649615.1 Planctomycetota bacterium
GCCGCGCGCAGGAGCGCCACGCCGCCGCCGGGCACGATGCCCGATTCCAGCGCCGCGCGCGACGAGTGGAGCGCGTCCTCGACCCGCCGCTTCCGCTCCTTGAGCTCGGTCTCCGTCGCGGCGCCGACGTCGATGCGCGCCACGCCGCCCGAGAGCTTCGAGAGCCGCTCCTGGAGCTTTTCCTTGTCGTACTCGGAGTCGCTCTCCTCGAACTCGCGCCGGATGGCCGCGACGCGCGACTCGATGTCCGCCTTCGAGCCGCCGCCCTCGAGGATCGTGGTCGCGTCGGCGTCGGCGATGACCTTCTTCGCGGTCCCGAGGCTGGAGAGCGGGAGGCGGTCGAGCTCGACGCCCAGGTCCTTGAAGACCGGCTTCGCGCCCGTGAGGATGCCGATGTCCTCGAGCATCGCCCGGCGGCGGTCCCCGTAGCCGGGCGCCTTGACGGCCAGCACGCTCAGCACGCCCCGGAGCTTGTTGACGACGAGCGTCGCCAGCGCCTCGCCCTCGACTTCTTCGGCGATGACGAGGAGCGACCGCTTGGCCGCGGCGACCTTCTCGAGCAGCGGCACGAGCTTGGCCACGCTCGACAGCTTGTCCTCGTGGATCAGGACCAGGGGCTTTTCGAGGACGGCCTCGACCGAGCTCTGGGAGGTCACGAACTGGGGAGAGAGGAAGCCGCGGTCGAACTGCATCCCCTCGACGATCTTGATCTCGGTCTTGATGCCCTTGCCTTCTTCGACGGCGATCGCGCCCTCCGCTCCCACTTTCGAAAACGCGTCCGCGAGCATCTCGCCGACGGCGCGGTCCCCGTTGGCCGCGATCGTGGCGACCTGGATCATGCGGTCGCGGTCGTCCGCCTTGATCTTCTCGGCCGAGGACGCGATGCGCTCCGTGACGGCGCGGGAGGCGGCGTGCAGCCCGCGGGCGATCGCGACGGCGCTCGCGCCGGACGCGACGGCCTTGAAGGAGGCCAGGAAGAGGGCTTCGGCGAGGACGGTGGACGTGGTCGTGCCGTCGCCGGCGTCGTCGCTGGTCTTCTTGGCGGCCTCGCGGATCAGCTGGGCGCCCATGTTCTCGAAGGGGTCGCGCAGCTCGACTTCCTCGGCGACGGACGCGCCGTCCTTGGTCACCGTGGGCGCCCCCCAGCTCTTCTCGATGACGACCGTGCGGCCGCGGGGCCCGAGCGTCGGGCGGACGGCTTGGCCGATCTTCTCGACGCCCCGCCGGATGGCCTGGCGCGCGTCGTTGTCGAACAGGATCTGCTTCGGCATGACCGTCCTCCTTGGGTGTCGAACTAGACCCGGACCCTCGGACAGGCCTGTATTCGCAACCTGTGTGCCAGAAAAGCGGTAATTTGGCAACCGTAAATTACTGCCTCACAGCATTTTATGAACGGACTCGCGGGGCGGGCCGGAGATTGTCAGAGTGGCAGATGAAATGACAGTTGGAGGGATGAGGAAGGACGGAAGCGGGAAGTGGGAAGCGGGAATGGGGACGACGGAGGCGGAAAGCGGAAATGCGGAATGGGGAGGCCGGAAGCCGGTCTATTGACCCGAGATTTCCTGGCGGAACTTCTCGAGGGCGCCGAGGAGCCGTTCGTCCGACATGTAGATGCCGGCCTTCATGAGGCGGCTGAACTCGGTGACTTTCTCCATCCGAACGTCCGGGAGGGAGAGCGTCTCCGAGACGAGCCGGCCGACGTGCGAGATTTCCGCGCGCGAGGCGGCGTCCTGGGTCGGCTGGACCTGGGGCGGGGTGACGGGGTGCACCCGTTTCCCCTCGATCCTCCCGGGCCCGTGAACGCCGTCCAACCTGCCGATGTCCATCGAATCCTCCAGGGAACCCGCGCCGCGGGCCGCGGGCCTCGACCGGAATCGTCTGTGCCTTCACCCCTATTATCGGCGAGCCCGGCGGTTTCCTTGCACCAATTCCCGGCCGGGTCTCCAACTTGACCGCTTCCGCCCGTAGGTCTAGTATCGAGTCATCAAGGAGAACGACATGCGCCTGAGTGCCGCCCTTCTGTCGATGGCCGCCCTGGTCGCCGTGGCGCCGCTCGCCCGCGCGCAGGAGTCGGAGGAGCAGATCAAGAAGCGGATCCTGGACAAGGTCCGCGAACGGCTGGACCAGGAAAAGAAGACGATCCTCGAGCGCATGTCCAAGGTGATCGACGAGGAATTCTCGGGCACCCGGAAGGCGCCCGTCGCTCCGAAGGCGACGGACAAGCGGATCCGCGATCTCGAGCGGAAGCTGCAGCAGCTCGACGACCAGCGCGAGGACCTCCAGCGCGACATCCGGGGCATCAAGCGGGAGACCGAGGACAAGAAGATCATCCAGGACGCGAAGAATGCGCCGCCCGAGAACGGCCAGGAGGCGCAGGCCGATTTCAAGTCGGCCTTCGACACGCACAACGAGGCCACGAAGTTGCTGGCGACGGACAAATCCGAGGCGGCCAAGGGATTCGAGAAATCGATCGCGGGCTTCAAGCGCCTCTTCTACGCGCTGAAGGACAATCCGGGGGCGAGCGGGCTCACCGTCCCGAGCGCCTACAACGTCGCCTGCGGCTATGCGCTCGCCGGCAACAGCACCGAGGCGCTCGACTGGCTGGAGATCTCGATCAAGGCGGGCTACGACGACTGGGACCACATCCGCGAGGACTCCGA
>DASRJF010000117.1:0-3920 GCA_035649615.1 Planctomycetota bacterium
TCGATCCCGAGGAGCCCGCAGCCGCCCCCGCCGTCGTCTTCATCGGGGACGTAGATCGCCCAGGGCGACGGATTTTCTTCAAACGCCCCGAGGTCGCGCCCGCCGACGACGTAGCGAACCAGGGCGTACTGGTGCTTCCCGTATTGCGCGACGAGGTCGTGCGCCGGAAGCACCTCCGGCGCGAGGTCGGTCCCGGCATTGATGCAAGAGGAGATAAAAGAGACCGGCACGAACACCTGGTTCGCCATGTCGGCGAATCCGGGATTAGTTCCGCTCACATGGCCCCCGAGGTCGGTGATCGTCCCCGTCAGGCCGCTGTGGGAATCGGCCCACCCGGCCTTCATCCAGTGGTTCCGGAGCGTCAGCTGGCCCGCCGAATCGAGCATCGCCAGCGCGCTCCCCGCGGCCGTCACGTAGACGATGTTGTTCCGGCTGTCCGCCGACTCCTCGTTCGTCGACAGCCGGAAGAGCGTCGTGTTGCCGGCCCGCTGGGAGACCACGGTGTTGTTGTAGAAGTGGAGCGTCCCCTTCCGGTATTCCGCGGTCGTCCCGCTGTCGCCGCCGTAGTGGACGATCTGGCTGTTCCCCGCGCCGTCGGGCTCGACCAGGATGTTCCCGTACACGTGCGTCGTGGCGTACTTGGGATCGGCGTACAGCGTGTCGCTGTCGACGAGGTCGAGCTGGCGGTTGCCGCCCTCGATCCAGTTGTAGCGGACGACGCACCCGGCCGAGCGGTCTTTCAAGTTGTTGCCGGGGCAGCCGGCGCTCAGGGGACCGAACCGGTTGAACTGGAACGTGATCCCATTCGCCTCGGTGTAGCTGTTGTGCTCGTAGATGCTGCCCGAGATTCCGTTGCCGTGGAGGTAACAGCGCTCGACCAGGAGGTCGCTCGTCCCCGACGCGCAGAAGAAGCCGTTGCCGCAGTCGTAGAACTCGCAGTTTCGGACGACGATGTGGTCGCCCTTCTCGATGTAAATCGCGGCCGCGTTGTCGAGGTACTCGCCGGAGAAGCCTCCGTCATCCGTGTAGAAGTGGCCGGGGCGCGCGCTGAAGATCTCGAGGTTCTCCACGGTGATCCAGGCGGGGGTCAGGTCGGCCGGCGTGTTGGCGCCGCCGATCTTGAGGACGCCGCGGTCCTCGTTCCAGTAGTTGAGACCGGGGGCGGTCACGGCTTGGTGTCCCGTGATCACGGGGCGCTGGCCGGCGGGGCCGAGGACGCCCTGCACGATGATCGGCAGCGCCTCCGTGCCCTGCCGGCAGATGACCCACTTTTCGGCGTAGGGCGTGGCCCGCCAGTGGATCCGAACGACATCTCCCGGCGCGAGCGTCGCCCACGGCACGGCGCCGATGGTCGCGTAGGCTTGGCCGGGGCCGACGTCGTAGATCGTCGCCCAGGCGGTGGAGGAGAGCAGGGCCCAGATCGCGATCGCCTTCACGGCCCTATTCTACCGCCACTGATGACTGATTGCTGATGACTGAAAACTGTCCACCTCGGCCTGAAGTCTGAAGTCTGAAGTCTACTTCCGCGCTTCTTGCCAGGCGCTCTTCAGGCGGTCGAAGGTTCCGGCCGCCTCGGCCTCTTTCTTGAGATAGCCCGCGTCGATCCGTCCCGCATTCGCCCGAAGGAGCTCCACCACGACGCCTCGATCCTCGGGCTGCTCGGAGGCGACTCCGAACAGGATCACGTCATCGACCGTCGCCAGGGGCATGTACACCTGCAGGACCTCCGCCGGCTGGGCCCTTCCCATCACCTGCTTGTGGAACGGCGTCGAGGCCTCGAGGAGGTCGATGCCCGCCGAGCCTCCGGACTTCGAGTCCGTGTACTTGAGGCTGAGGGGCCCCGCGCCGGGCTCCTGCTGGATCCCCTCGCCCCGGGCGGCGCTGAGGATGGCGCCCCGGTGCTCTTCGCCCGACGGCACCAGAAGCTGGACCGCCCGCGGATTGCGTTTCGAGCCCCACGCCAGCTGGGCCAGGTCGCCGATCGCGACGGGTGGATGGCCCACGCCTTGGAGCGCGGCCGTGATCTTCCGCAGGGACTTGAGCAGGAGATCGGTCGTTGGTGGAGTGTTCATGGTATCGACTAACATACCACGCATGAACTCCCCCCTGACAGCCGCGGAGCGCCGGAAGATCCTCGACCGCATCAAGGCCATCCCGATCACGAACGGATTGAAATTCTCGATCGACGACATGAGCCGCGGCGCGTGCGCGCTGTCGATGGACCGCGACCGCGCGTTCGACGGGATCTACGAGACGATCCACGGCGGCCTGCAGATGACGCTGGCCGACAGCGCGGCGGCGTTCGCGATCCTCACGTTGACCGGGGCCGACGCGAAGATGGCGACGACCGAGATGAGCATCCGGTTCCTGGCGCCCGCGCGCGACCGCGTCATCGCCCGCGCGAAGGTGCTCAAGTTCGGAAAGCGGATCGCGTTCTGCGAGGCAAGGGTCGAGGATTCTGGCGGAACTCTCGTCGCCCATGCGACGGTGACGTATATGATCTTCGAGAGGGCGAAATCATGAGCCATCGAACGGGTCTGGCGCTGGCGCTCGCGGCCGTCGGGTGCGCGAACTACATGAAGGTGGAGGTCGAGGGCCGCGTCGTCGACGAAGCGGGAAATCCCGTCGCGAGGGCCGAAGTGACGACGACGCCGTGGCTTCCCGTCGACTTCGGACGGCGCGAACGCGCGTTCGTGAGAACCGATGAAGAGGGCCGGTTTTCGGCCACGCTGGCCCGTTCGACCGGCCCCGAGCAGGCGCTCTTCGCCAGCGTTCCCGGAGGGAGGGGCGGCTTCGTCGTTCTTCCGGGCGAACGCGCTTCGGGCCTGACCATCGTCCTCCGGCCCCTGACTCCGGTACGCGCCCGGGTGGACGATTCGAAAATTCCATTGTCGCCGATCACCTACTCTCCGCACGTCATGGCGGTTGCCAACGGCGCCCTCATCGCCACCAGCCGAGAACTGGGATCGCGCGAAGTCACGTTTCTGCTCCCCCCGGGCTCATACGAGATGCACGCAAGGGGGATGGCCAGGCCCCATCAGGCGTCATTCGAAGTCAAGGCCGGCGAGGACCTCGACCTGGGCACCCTCACGCTGGAACCCTGGCCGTATCAAGAACTCCAAGGCCGGCCGGCGCCGGAACTTCACATCGCCGACGCGCGCGGCGTGCCGAAGGAATTCAAGCTCTCCGACTGGCGCGGCCGTCGCGTGATCCTCTTCTTTTGGAATCACCGGATGGAGTCGAACCGGCATTTCCTTCGAACCCTCATCGAGTACCACGCGAAGGGGAAGACCCGGCCCGATCCCTGCGAAATCCTCGTCGTCCACAACTCCGACGATGTGCTCACGGTCCGGGATCTCGACAGGGCCCTGGGGTTCAAGGAACTCCAACTGCCGCTGCCGGTGGTCATTGACGACAACGAAAAATCGTTCAACGCGTATGGTCTCGAGCGCGGCCCGGTATTCCGGAGCGGCCCGACCCTGGTCCTTCTCGACCGAGAAGGGAACGTCTCGCGGTGGGGCCTGCAGGTCTATGAAGTCATGAGACAGGAATGGTGAGGGAGTTTCGGTGCGCTGATCCGCCAATCGCCAATCGCCAATCTCAAATCATCTCTTCGGCTTCTCGCCCTTCGCTTTGATGAACGTCCCTTCCTGGAATTCTCGAAACGCGGTCTTCAACTCGTCTTGCGTATTCATCACGATCGGCCCGTACCACGCGATCGGCTCCTTCAGCGGTTTCCCCGACACGAGGAGAAATCGCACGGGCTTCTTGTCGGTGGTAACGACGACGCTCGAGCCCGGGCCGTAGAGGACGAGGCTCCCTTCTCCGCACACGCACGGGCGTTCGAGGTCGACGTATTTCCGGACCTCGTCCTGCCGCGCGAAGGGATCGCGGCCCGCGTCGAAGTATCCCTCGCCCTC
>DASRJF010000118.1:0-3998 GCA_035649615.1 Planctomycetota bacterium
TCGCTCGACTTCGCTTCGGACGCGCAGCAGTCGTCCTTCTTGGCGGACGCCTGGTACGGGCACTGGCCTTCCTTCGGGGTGGAGACGGAGCCGCCGTTCTTGCCGGACATCATGCCGTCGGATTCGGGCTTCGACGTTTTACAGCCGGCCACGAGCAGGGCCGCCGCGACGGCGCCCACGAACGCCAATGACTTCATGCGCAATCTCCTCTGGTACGGGTTCAGCGGATCATCCTCTCAGAATACAAGCGCGCCGTCACCTGCTTTTATTCCAGTTTGTGGAGGCCCCGTTCTTCATTCCTCATTCCTCATTCCTCATTCCTCATTCCTCATTCCATTCCATCTTCCACCTTCCATCTTCCTCATTCTTGCGGATTCCTGAAAACGAATGCCGCCCGGTCTCCGTCATACACTCGGTACGATGGGGGGCCGGTTCGGCGTCGCTATGGACATCCTCCGCATGTGCATTCCTGGCGTGCATCCCTCCACGCGGACGATCGAGTCCCTGGTTCAGCTGTACGGGAACAAGATCTACAAGCTCGCCTACCACATGACCGGCTCCGCGGACGACGCGGAGGACGTGGTCCAGGAGGTCTTCCTCAAGCTCTTCCGGAACTGGGCGCAGATCGGCGCGCGGCGCAACCTCTCGGCGTGGATCCACCGGGTCGTCAGCAACGCGTCGCTCGATCTCCTGCGGTCGCGCCAGGCGCGACGTCGCCGCGAGGTCGCCGCCGACGCCGGGCGCCTCGAGGACGTCGCGTCGGGACGCCCGTCCGACCGGCCCGAGGCCCGCCTGGACGGATCGGAGCTCAATGACCGGCTCTCCCTCGCGCTCGAATCGCTCTCCCCGCAGCTCTCCGTGGCGCTGATCCTCTTCGACCACGAGGGGCTCAAGGCGCGCGAGATCGCGGAGATCCTCAACGTGGCCGAGGCGACCGTGCGGGGCTATGTCAGCGAGGCCCGCCAGCGCGTGAAGGAATGCCTGACGCCGTACCTGGCAGGAAGGACGACATGAAGACGTCAAAACCGTTCTGCGACAAGATCGCCCGGAGTTTCCACGACTACCACGACGACGAGCTCTCGCTGTTCATGCGGCGCGTCGTGCAGAAGCATCTCGCCACGTGCGGGCCGTGCCGGCGCGAGTACGTCCTGCTCCAGATGACCGTCGAGACCCTCCGCCAGAAGCGCGCGCCCGACGTCCCGCCCAAGCTCCTGAAGAAAATCGTCCGCCAGTTCACGGACCCCGGCCAGGGAGGCGCGCCCGCGCCCCGGGAGCTCCTCGGCGGCGACTGGCTCGAGGGCCTCCAGAGAACCTAGGCGTCCGATTCGAGGGCTCGACCATGTTCAACTTCACCCCGGCCAACATGCCCTATTACCTTCGCTTCGTCGAGCGGTACGCCTCCTACGGATACGCCCTCGCGTTCTCGCAGACGGGGGACTTCTTCGAGGCCCAGTCCGTCCTCGAGCGCGCGTTCGCGCAGGGCTATCCCCTGTGGGCCGGCCGGTTCGCGCGGAACCGGGACACCGAGGACACGCTCCGGAAGCTGCTGGAAAAGCAGGTCCCCCTCGGGGCGGGTCCGCGGAAGTCCCCCGCGACCGCCAGCTTCTCGAATTCGCGCAAGCTCCTCGAGGTCCAGCAGGCGCAGGAGCTCCTGCTGAGCTTCCCCGGCGACCAGCAGGTCGCGCTCTTCCTCGAGATCGTTGAAGAGGTGCCGCGCGAAAGGGTCGCCCGGCTGCTCGGGAAGCCCGTCGAATGGTTCGAGGAGCTGCAGGTGGAGGTGCAGAAGGGCGTCCGGCAGTGGAGGCCCGACGATGCCGGGGCGATGGAGGTGTTCGCCCGCCAGATGCGGCAATACCGGCTGCCGCCCTCTTTCCTCAATAACATCGAATCGAAAATGGATTATTCATGGAGACGCTCCTTCAACGGAGCCGCGCTCATCCGGAACGCGCTCATCGCGGTGGGGGTCGTGGTGATCATCATCTCCCTCAGCGCGGGTTCCTACCGGGCCAATCGGGCGGCGCGGGGAGATTACGACAACAGATATTACGGCAGCAACCAGGTGGCGCCGGGGTTTGCCATCCGCGATTCCGCGGGCGGACCCGGCGGCACGGGCCACATGCTGTTGTGGATTGACCTCATGATCGTCGCCGCGATCCTGGCGTTGAGGCGCGGACTGGAGCGCACGGAAGGGGAGGGACTCTCGATCGCGGGCGAATACGACGGCCCCCTGACGAGCCTCTCCATCCTCCACACGTTCGGCGTCATCCTGGTGACCGCGGGCGCCGTGTATTTCGTGATGCCTTCGGCCTTCTCCGAACCCTGGGTGCCGCTCACGTACCTGGCGACGCACGCCCTCTTCCTCCCCATGGCGGCCGCCGGCATCATGCGCGTCTTCCTCAGGATCCTCCTGCATCGCGAGGGCAGGAGCGGAGCATGATGCGCACCGCGGCGCTGCTGGCGCTGGCCTCGCTCCTCGCGGCCCCCGGCGCGCCTCCGCCCGCGCAGGACGGCGGACTGCTCGTGGAAGAGGCGGGATTCGGGTTCCTGCCGGCCGCTCCCGTTCTCAACCTGCCGGTTCGAGGAACTCAACCGCCGCCGAAGTTCGTCGGAAGAAACGAAGCCTGGGTGCCGTTCCAGGCGATCCTCGTGAATCCAGGGCCGGCGCGAGAGGGGGTCCTGACGCTTCGACAGGCGTTCACGGGGCCCGCCGAGGCGGTCACGTACAGCCGCCGCATCACGCTTCCACAGGATGGGCGCAAGCGCGTCACGTTTCCCGTCCGCGCCACGTACGATCCGATGTTCCTGAGCTTCCGCGACGACAAGGCGGGCGGGGTGACCCTCGGGGGCGAATCGGAGTTCCTGGTCCGGGAGCCCCGGATCGTCAATCCCCGCACCGAGATCGTCCTGCTCGCCTCCGACGCGAAGATCAGCTATGGCCACCTCGTCGTGCCGAGGCGCCGATCGGAAAATCCCGCCGACCGCATTCTCGTCGTGGTCGCGCCGGACCAGCTTCCGCAGACGGCGCTCGAGTACGACATGGTCGGGCTCCTGGTCCTGGACGACATCGCCGCCGACGCCCTCACGCAGGCCCAGGCGTCCGCCATCCACCAGTGGGTGTGCCGGGGCGGGGCGGTCGTGATGACGCTCCTGCGCAACGCGCACCGGATCAAGGGGACGCACCTGGAGCCGCTCGTGGCCGGGACCCCGGGAGAGGTCCGCAACGTGCGGGAGATGAAGGCGTTCGAGGAGGCGACGACGTATCCGTGCCCCTTCGACGCCGAGACCGCGATCCAGACCTTCGACGCGCGCGAAGGAACCGAGGGAGATCCCGCGCTGCTCCAGCGCCGGATCGACCGCGGACTGTCGGTGGCGTGCGGCCTTCCGCTCTCGTCCAGCGCGCTCGAGGTGTGGCCCCGGAGCCCGATCCTCCTCGAGGCGTTCCTCAGGTTGAGCCGCCACGCGAAGATCGGACTGCCCGGGGGCAACCAGTCGCAGAGGGTCCGCGAGCCGGTCGCGCCCGCGCTCAAGGGCTCGATCCTGAAATCGGTCCCGCCTTTCAAGGCGGTCGCGCTCCTGATGGGCATCTACATCGTCGTGCTCGTCGTGGTGCCGTACGCCGTGCTGCGCCCGTTCAAGCGGCTCGAACTGGCGTGGATCGGGATCGTCGCCCTCGCGCTGATCGGGTCCGGCGTCGTGTACGGCACGGGCACGCGCTACTTGCGCGCCGAGTCGGTCGCCTGCCGCGTGACGCTCGTGGAGGGCGGGGGGGTCCCCGGGCCCCATATGCGTCACAACTTCTGGTGCCTCTTCTCCGCCCGGGGCGGCGACCTCAACCTGGGCTTCGAGAATCCGCCGGTCGTGCCGTTCCCCTTCGGACGCCAGCTCGGACTGCGCGGCGCGGGGTCGGTGTCCGAGCCCCTCCAGGTGGCGTACGACGCGGACGCGCAAGTGCGGGATTTCCCCACCTACGCACAGGATTCGACGATGTTCGAGACGAC
>DASRJF010000119.1:0-4280 GCA_035649615.1 Planctomycetota bacterium
TCCTTCATCGTGAGCCAGTGGCGGTAGGCGCGGAGTCTCCACTGGAGGAGCCAGTCGGGCTCGCCCTTTTTCGAAGAGATCATGCGGATGACGTCTTCGTTCAAGCCCGGCGGGACGGTGTCCGACTCGACCTCCGTGACGAATCCGTAGGCATAGTCGCCCGTGGTCGCGCGCTCGATCGTCTTGCGTTCATCGTTGGCCATGGGTCATCCCACTTTCGGGGTGGGCTCAAAAGAGAGCGGTCGCGCCATTTCCGCAAGGGTGATTCCGCCGAGGGCTTCGAGGACGGCGCGGTTGATCCGCCGCCAGTTGGTCCGCACGGGACAGAGGGGCTCGACGCCGCACTGGCCCGGGTGGGCCGTGCATTCGGTGATCCCGATCGGGCCCTCGAGCGCGGCGATGATGTCCGCGACGGTGACGACCTCGGGGGACTTCGCCAGCCGGAAGCCGCCCCGCACGCCGCGGGTCGTCTCCAGGATCCCCTCGTGGGCGAGGGATTTGAGGAGCTTGCTCACCGTGGGCCGCGGGAGGCGCGAGCGATCCGCCACCTCGCGCGCGCTGCGGGGCGCGTTCTGGCGGTCCCGGGCGAGCATCGTCATGAGCATGATGCCGTAGTCGGTCAGTCGCGACAGGCGGATCATCGTCGGTCTCCACGAAACAAGACCAAATCAGTCCTCTTTAAGATATCAGAGCGCTCCGCCTCCTTCAAGTCTTAGAATCCGGCCCATGCCCACCCTCCTGGAGGCGATCAAGGCCTCCGGCGGCGTCGTCAACCGAGGCGGTCTCCCGCTCCATTTCGGCGACCCCGAGGCGGAGGAAACCGCCCTGCGCGAAGGCGCCGGCCTCAGCCCCAACACCTGGCGCGCGCTGCTCGAATTCACGGGGAAGGACCGCGTCAAATTCCTCCACAACGTGACGACCAACGACCTGATGAAGCTCGTGACGGGCCGCGACGGCGGGTCGTTCGGGAAGGACGAGAAGGTCGATCTCGCCGCGACGCCCCCAGGCCTGGGACAATTCACGGTGGTCCCCAACCGCCAAGGCAAGATGGTCGCCGACGCCAAGCTCCGCCTCTTCGAGGACCGCGCGTGGCTGGAGATAGACCGCGGCGCGCTGACCTCGACGCTGGCGACGTTATCGGGCCTGATCGTTAGCGAGGACGTCCAGGTCAAGGACCGCACGAAGGAATTCGACGTGCTGCGGGTCGACGGCCCCAAGGCGCGCGAGGTCATCTCGCAGGCGCTGGGCCCCGTGCCCGACCTGCCTGGGCTTCACTTCGCGAAGCTGGGCGACGTTGTCGTGTCGCCGTTCAGCATCACCCCGGCCGCGGGCTACGACGTCGTGACTCCGGTGGCCGCCTCCGCGGAGACGTGGAAGAAACTGGTTGAGGCGGGCGCGAAGCCGGCGGGATTCTTCGCGCTCGAAACGATGCGCATCGTGCACGGATTCCCGCGGTGGGTGGCCGACATGGACGGCACGGTGCTCCCCATGGAGGCGGGACTCGACCCCATCGCGATCAGCTATTCGAAGGGTTGCTACCTCGGCCAGGAAGTCATCCAGCGCGTGAAGACGTATTCGGAGGCTCCGCGGGCGCTGGTGCAGGTTATTCTCGATCCCCGGCCTTCCTCGAAGGAGGGCGGCCAGGTTCCCGCTCCAAATCCTGGAACGCCCGTGCTCGTTGACGGTCAAAACGTGGGCAAGGTGACGAGCCTGGCGTGGTCCCGCAAGGCGCAGGGGCTTCTCGCCATGGCGATGGTCAAGAAGGAGCACAAGGCGGCCGGGACGAAGGTGACGCTCGACGCCACGGGAATGCAGTACACGGGGAAAACCGCCCCGCTCCCCTGGCACGCGACGGTGGCTTCGTCCTGACGCGACCGCCGAGTCGACGATGTCCGATCCCGGAGACCGACCCCGGCTCCATCCCGAACGCGCCCGCCTCGGCTTTTCCGATCCCAACGCAATTCCCCTGCCTCCCCACCGACATGTGCGGGTCCCGCTCGCGGGTTGGATCATCCTGGGAACGCTCCTGGCGGGCTCGGCTGCCTTCACCGCGTGGACGTACGCCAGCCCGATCAGGGAACGCGAGGTTTTCATCTCCCGTCCCGGCCTGTTGATCGGGCCGGCCATAACGCTGCCCCTGCTGATCCTGACCTTGCGTTTGATGCGGCGCGAAACGACGGGCATCCTGTCCGGTCGGCTCTACCACACGCTGCGGCTGGGCCCGTTCCGGCTCGCGCGCGAGTACGACCTCGCCAAGGTTCGCGCAGTGGAGCTGATGCGCATGTCGGACGAAACGAACGCCGTGCGCTTTTCCTACGACGGCGTGCCCGAGACGTTTCCTTATGCCACCCAGGACGACGCCCGGATCGCCTACAAGGCCCTGCTGGAAGCCTCGAACGAGGCGCGTGCGGCCCTCGCTCCGCCGGCGCCGCTCCCGCCCGTGCCGCCGTTTTCGTGGAAGTCCCTCTCCGTGCTCTCCCTGGTCGCCGCGAACCTGGTTCCGATCGTGGGCGTGGCCGTTTTCGCCTGGGACCTCGGAAACATCATGGTGCTCTACTGGGCCGAGTCGGCCGTGATCGGCATTTTCAACGTGCTGAAGATGCTCCGGGTCGGAGGGCCGTCCGGAATCCCGATCGTGCTCTTCTTCCTGGTGCATTTCGGCGGGTTCATGGCGGCCCATTTCGTCTTCACCTACGCCCTGTTCGTGGATCCCGGGCTAAAGGCAGTGGGCGCCTCCTCCGGGTTCTTCGCCGTGGTCGCGGAGCTGTTCCACGCTCTGTGGCCCGCCCTCCTCGCGCTCTTCATCAGCCACGGGGTCTCCTACCGGACGAATTTCGTCGGCCGGCGCGAATTCGTGGGGCGGTCGCTGAATCAACAGATGGGCCAGCCCTACGCCCGCATCTTCGTCATGCACATCGCGATCATCCTGGGAGCGGGGGCGATGCAAGGCGGCTACCGTCTCGCCCCTCTCTACATCTTGGTCGGGCTCAAGACCGGGGTGGACTTGTGGTCGCACGTGTGGGAGCGCAAGCGCGCTTCGCGCGCCAAGGGGTAGAGCCAGGGCGAACCTCGCGGCTCGCCGCCCGTCTCAACGGATATGGCCTTCATCCTGCTCGCGCTGCTCCTCCAGGAACCCACCGTGGAGTCCCTGGTGCGCGACCTCGGCCACGAGCTGATCGAAGTCAGGGAACGGGCGCAGCAGCAGTTGATTCGTCTCGGCCCCGCCACCGTTCCCGCGCTGAGAAGAGCCCTGAGTTCCTCAGACGCCGAGCGCCGAGCGCGCGCCTGGGCCACGCTGCTCAAGGTCGATCGAACGGAACGGGAGAAGGACCACGATGCCCGGGAATTGCAGGTTTTCCTTGGACGGCTTCATCCGGACTTCATCGCCTCCTGGGAAGGTCGGCCCCTGAAGTTCGAAGGCTCGTACTTCGAAGTCTCGGCAAGCATGGGCCCGAATGGGATGTTGATACACGCCGAAGTCCACGAACTGCTCAGGAGGTACGAGGGTGGGCGCTTGGGAGGTGTCTGGTTCAACATGGAAGTTGTCTCGGATGATTCGGGTTCAAAGGGCGAGTTCGAGCGATGCGCCACGTGCAGTCGAGGGATCATTCGTGCGAAGCGGCAGGATGCGGGGCCATTAAGAGTCCGGATAGCCGGAATCCAGACATGGTTCAGCCGCTATTCCATCGAGTTCCCCGCTCCCCAGGATGGCGCCACGCAACTCGTGGGGGACATGACTGTCGAAGTGGCTTGGCCGGAGGTGATCATTCGATCCAAGGAAGGCTGGGAGGCAAATTCCCTCTCTCTGCTCCAACCCCGATTCACGTACGAGCTGAAGTCGGATTCAAAGGTCTCGAAGCCTGGGGTGAAGGGAATTGTGATGAGAGGCGGAAGGTGCGGCGCCGGGGGACCCATGCCATCGGGCTGGTGCAATTGCCTGGGTGGACCCAATGTCGTCACTTCCAACGAAAGCCCCCGCCAGAATTATGAAATCCGACTGAAGGGCGAAACGGACGCCGTGCCTCTTGATGCGGTATCGGTTATCCGGTGCACGGTCTGGAAACCGATCAGGATTCCGATCGATTTCACTGTCGAAGTGGAGCCCCGCAAGAGCGAGGACTAGCTGACAGCCCCAATCCCAAATCGCAAATCGCCAATCGCTGATCGGTTCTATGGTTTCACGGCCAGCAACCGGTCTTTGAAATCGACATAGACCGCGTGTTTCGCAAAAAACGTGTAGCCCACGAAGCCGTCCGCCTTCGGCATCTTGAAGTCGAGCA
>DASRJF010000120.1:0-3162 GCA_035649615.1 Planctomycetota bacterium
ACACTAGCCTTCGTTCAGGCTGATGACGAGGGCCGCGGCCAGCGCAAGGCCGACGATCACGAAGAGCGCCCCGATGACGTACGAGGACGTGGATCCCATGTCGTCGTAGGAGGCGCATCCCGCGGCCAGGACCGCGGCCGACGCCGCCCCGAACCGCCCTTTCGCCGCGAAGCGCTTCACGACTTTTCCATGACCCGGATGACCTCGTCCGCGTACTGGCTCGTCCCCGCCGTGCCGCCGAGGTCGTAGGTCACCTGCTTCTTCTCGGCGATCACCCGGCGCACGGCGCTCGAGATCCGGACCGCGGCGCGCTCCTCGCCCAGGTGTTCGAGCATCAGGACGGCCGACAGGATCACGGCCGTGGGGTTGACCTTGTTCTGCCCCTTGTACTTCGGCGCCGAGCCGTGGATCGCCTCGAAGATCGCGAGGTCCTTGCCGTAGTTCGCCCCCGGGGCCACGCCGAGTCCGCCGATGAGGCCGGCGCACAGGTCGCTGATGATGTCGCCGTACAGGTTCGGGCACAGGAGCACGTCGTACAGCTCCGGCTTCTGGACGAGCTGCATGCACATGTTGTCGACGATGCGGTCCTCGCACTCGATCTTGGGGTAGCTCTTCGCGACCTCGCGGCCCACGTCGAGGAACAGGCCGTCCGTGCACTTCATGATGTTCGCCTTGTGGACGATCGTCACCTTCTTGCGGCCGTGCTTGACGGCGTACTCGAAGGCGAACCGCGCGATCCGATCGGATCCCGCGCGCGTGATGATCTTGATCGACTCCGCGGCGTCCTTCCCGACCATGTGCTCGACGCCCGCGTACAGGTCCTCGGTGTTCTCGCGCACGACGACCAGGTCCACGCCGGGGATGGGCGTCTTCACCCCCTCCATGTACAGGCACGGGCGGAGGTTGGCGAACAGGTCGAATTCCTTGCGGAGCGCCACGTTGACGCTGCGGAACCCGCTGCCCACCGGCGTCGTGATCGGCCCCTTGATCGCGACCTTGGTGCGGGCGATCGAGTCGAGGACGTACTTCGGAAGGGGCGTGCCGTGCTTGGGCATCACGTCCGCGCCCGCGTCGACGACGTCCCACTCGATCTTGACGCCGGTCGCGTCGACGATCCGGCGCATGGCCGTCGTCAGCTCGGGTCCCGTGCCGTCGCCGGGGATCAGGCTAACCGTCCGCATGGAGGGGCTCCTCGGGGTGGGTCGCTCAGAAACTCATCGGCATCGTGCTCTCATCCACCATCTTCTTGTTGGTGTCGAGGTTGTATCTCACCCGCTCGAAGGGGAATTCCTTGTTTCCCCACACGCCGCGGCCCTTCGGATGGCCGATGACCGTGACGACCCGGTGCCCGTTCTCGTCCTTCCGGAGCTCGAGGGTCTCGCCTTCGAATTGGATCGTTTGACCGCCCTGGACCCGGGAGGCGCGGACGTTGCCGAGCCCGATGATCCGGTCGAAATCTCTCTCTTTCGGGGCCAGGTGGACGAACAGGCGGTCCGCGGTCAGGGTGGAATCTTGGTTCCGCACCGAACACCTGTCAACCAATTTCACGAAGCCGGACTTCTGGTCGAACAGGGCGTCGCCGTCGCACGTGATCACGAAATCCGACACGGATTCGCGGCGGCCGGGGATCCCCTGGAGTCCCGGGAGGCCGAGCGAGGACTCCAGGAGCGTGGCCGAGTCGTTCAGCGAGGGCTCGCGCATCCCGGGCGTCCGCCGGAGCCCGCCGAGGCCGAGCGCGGCATTCAGCAGGTCGGCGCCGGGGTTGCGCGGGGGCCGGGCTTCGATGAAGAACTTGATGAGCTTGGGTCCCTTGATCACCATCAGGGACTCGTCGAACGACTCGCCGCGGAACGTCACGAGCGGGGCGACGACGAGGTTGGCTCCCTGCCCGATCCGCGCGAAGGGCACGCCCCGCAGCGCGCCCTCGCCCTCGATGAAGTCCCATTCGAATTCGGACCCCTCGGCGTCGAGGGCCTCCGCCCCCGCGTCGCCGTGCAGGCTCGTGATCTTGACGCCGCCCCAGGCGTAGATGCCGACCGGGCGTCCGGAGGAGTCCATCCTCAGGCGCAGGTCGCCGGGAGTCAGCGTCATCGTCCCGGCCCCGTCCTTCGCCGGGGCCGCGCCCTGGCGCGGGGCGAACGTGGCGACGACGTCTCCATCGAAATCGACGACCCGGTTCCCCTGGTCGACGAGGATTTCGCGGGCCTGGAGCCGCTGGGTTCCCAGGCTGACTTCCACGCGGGGCGCGCCCTTCAGCCGCAGGAGGCTGTCCCGGTGGCTCCACTCGAGCTGGTCCGCGACCGCCTGGAGCCCTCCGCTCTCCTCGATATGAACTCCGCCCTTGAGAACGGCAGATTGGGGCCGGGGGTCCGCCTTCTTCTCCGACCGGGGCGGTACGCCGAAGTAGATCGACGCCGATTCGCTGCGCGCGCGGGACACCGAGTCCTTGACCCGTCGCTCGAGGACCACCTGGCGCTCCGCCGTCACGTGCAGGGTGCCCGGCGACTCGCGGTCGGGCGCGCCGAGATTGCGGAGGCGGAGCGGTCCCTCGCTGCGCAATTCCGTGGTCTCATCCACGGCGGGCCGCGGCTTCTTTTTCCCGGGCCGGAGCGCATCGCCGGGCCGTCCCGAAACGCGGATGCGCCCTTTCCGGCGGGCCGTGAAGACGTAGGCCGCCGCGTCGAACTCGAATTCCTCGCCGGCGAGCTCGAAGTCCGGCTCGGGCGCGCCGAACGCCCCCAGCCACTCCAGATCTTGCGGGTCCATGAACAGGAGGGCGGACGCGAGATCGAGCTGCGGAGGCCACGCAAAATGGACCAGCCGGGTCGCCTTGGGGCAGAAGAGGGACCGGGTCCTCACGTCGAACGTCCCCTCGGTCGTCCAGAGGCGCATCGAGTCGTCGAGGATGCACCTCAGCCCTTCCGAGAATCGCAGGACTCCCTTGCCGCTTTCGCCGCCGGGGCTGATCCCCTCGAACGCGCACTTGTTCGAAAAGAGATGGATCTTGTGGGCCGGCTCCGAATCCGTCGGCTTGGTGTAGACCGTGACGTGCACCCGGTCGAGGACTCCCGCCCCGTTCTCGTAGTCGACCTTCTTCCCGACGCCTGAAACGACGATTTCGATCTCGTGGGAGATGGGATCCTTCACCGTGACGTCGAACCA
>DASRJF010000121.1:0-2373 GCA_035649615.1 Planctomycetota bacterium
TCCTGCGTGATCCCCGGCAGGAACCCCGGGACGTCCTCGAACGTGAGGATCGGGATGTTGAACGCGTCGCAGAACCGGACGAAGCGCGCGCCCTTGATCGACGCCTGGATGTCGAGGCATCCCGCGAGCACCGCGGGCTGCTGGGCGACGACGCCCACGCTCCGGCCGTTGAGCCGCCCGAACCCCACGATGATGTTCTTGGCGAAGTCGCGGTGGACCTCGAAGAATTCGTGGTTGTCCATCACCGACGCGAGCACCGCCTTCATGTCGTACGGCTTCGCGGGGTTGTCGGGGATCAGGCGGTTGAGCTCCTCGTCGCGGCGGTTCGGGTCGTCGCCCGCGGGCACCTGCGGGGGCTCCTCGAGGTTGTTCTGCGGCAGGAACGACAGGAGCGTCCGCACGAGCCGGAGGACATCGGGCTCGTTTTTCGCGGAGAAGTGCGCGACGCCGCTCGTCTCGTTGTGGACGGCCGCGCCGCCGAGCTGCTCGAACGTCACCGCTTCGTGCGTGACCTCCTTGATCACGTTGGGGCCCGTCACGAACATGTAGCTCGACCCCTCGACCATGAGGACGAAGTCGGTGATGGCGGGGGAGTAGACGGCGCCTCCGGCGCACGGGCCGAGGATGACGCTGATCTGCGGCACGACGCCGCTCGCCAGCGTGTTCCGGAGGAAGATGTCCGCGTAGCCGCCGAGCGACTCGACTCCCTCCTGGATGCGCGCGCCGCCGCTGTCGTTGAGCCCGATGACGGGCATCCCCGTGCGGACCGCGTGGTCCATCACCTTGCAGATCTTGCGCGCGTGGGCCGACCCGAGCGATCCTCCGAAGACGGTGAAGTCCTGCGAGTAGACCGCGACGGAGCGGCCGTCGATCCGCCCGAATCCCGTGACGACGCCGTCGCCGAGCGTGCGCTTGCGCTCCATCCCGAAGTGCGTGGTGTCGTGCTGGACGAACATGTCCAGCTCCTCGAACGAGCCCTCGTCGAGGAGGAGGTCGAGCCGCTCGCGCGCGGTCATCTTCCCCGCGGCGTGCTGCTTCTCGATGCGCTCCTTGCCGCCCCCCTCGAGGGCCTTCTTGCGGAGTTTCTCGAGGTGATTCAGCTTGTCGGCGGCGGACATGGACGGTCAGTATAGCGACCGGGGGAGATACGTCGAGAGTCCGGGGCTACGGCTTGAGCGTGACCGACAGCTCCTGCTCGAGAGAGGCGAGGACTTTCCCATCCTTGTCCTTCCGCCTCAGGGTGAATTTGAATCCCCGGATGAGGGAGTCCTCGAAGGAGTAGACCAGGGTTCCCGCGCCTTCCCACGCGGACTTCTCATCGCCTTCCCTCTGGACGGCCTTGACGCCGATCTTCGCCGTCTTCCCCTTGTCGATCATGTCCACCCGGTACTTCAGCTTTCCGAAGAAATCCCGCCCTCGGATGGGGATCTGGACCTCGGACTCCCACGTCGATCCGGCCGCGACCGCCTCCGGGGCGAGCTCGAGGCTGACGAGTCCGAGGCACATGGCTTGCGCGATGTGATCGTTGACGAGATCGGACAGGCGCGTTCCCCGTGCGTTGATCACCGTCTCGTGATCGTCGCCCATCCGCTTGAACGCGCCCGATTCCAGGGCCGCCTCCCCCTTGAGGACCATCTCCTTCCCGCGCTCGAAGAGCACTTCGGACTCGGACTCCTCCACGCGCTGGATCGTGTGAAGCCGGTTCACCTTGAGGACGAAGACCCGGCCGTCCTTGGAGGTCTCCGGCGATGGGTGGAGTTCCGAATCGCACTCGAACGAGGTGACTCCCTTCCGCTCGCCGGCCTCGACGGAGACGGTCGCCTTGACCTTGGCCGAGACGACCCGCTTCTCGGGGGGATTCCAGGTGAGGGTCGTCTTCTCCTGCGCCGGGAGCTTCATCGGCTCGCTGTCGGGAACCCCCTCGAGTTCCTTTGCGGGATCTTTCGGTCGCTCCAGCTTTCCGACTTCCTTCCAGATCGGCGGGCCGCCGATGTACCGCTGGATGTTCTTCTCGAGGTGGATGGCTTCGCCGTCCTTGCACGGGAGGAAGAAGATCCCGAAGGGCCGCACGCGGTTGGCATCCCCGTCGGTTTGATACGTGTGGTGCGAGAGCCGGAGCAGGATCCGCTTGTCGTCGCGGTACGCGGACACCACGCCGATTCCGTCGCAGTTCCACGAGTCTCCGTCGGAGATGACGATTACGATCTCCTTTGTGAAGTCCGGCTTGTGGAACTTGCCCATGTCCGAAAACCCGGTGCCCTCGAACAGCAGGTCCCGGAGTGTGCTCCAGTTTTCCTGCGTGGAGACGACCGCGGTGAAACCCTTGGCGATCCGCGATACGCTTCCCGACCAGGCCATTCGGGGCTTGATGTC
>DASRJF010000122.1:0-4964 GCA_035649615.1 Planctomycetota bacterium
CGCGCTGACGAACGTGACCCTGCCGTACGCGCTGGCGATCGCCAACAAGGGGTGGGCGCAGGCGGCGCGGGACAGCAAGGCGATCCGGAGCGGGCTCAACGTGGCGAAGGGGAAGATCTGCTACAAGGGCGTGGCGGACGCCTTTGGACTGGAACATACGCCCGTGGAGAAGTTGCTGGAGGCCCGATAGGAATTCCGAAGTCCTGCGTCCCGAGCGGGTTCAGAATAATTCGTTCACGGCCGACCGCAATTCTCTTGACGATATAATACCCATGGAATATATGGATATAAGGCGCCTCTCGTACGTCTAACTCATTAGGACATGATTAAGACCGTACAGAAGACCGTGGGCGTGCCCGCCCACCCCCGCCACCTGAGCGAGGTCCGGGACCTGGTCGAGCGGACCCTCAACGAGGCGGGCGTCCCCAAGCGCACCTCCGATCTGCTCGTGGTCGCGGTCGACGAGGCCGTGAGCTCCATCGTCCACTACGCGAAGTTCAAGAAGCTCAATACCGAGATCACCCTCAGCGTGGACGTGGACGACGTGCGGTTCAAGGCCACGATCGTCGACTCCATGAACGTCTTCACGTTCGACGGGGGCCCGTCCGACTCGGCGCGCCGCGACCTCGTCGAGAAGGAGCGCGGCCACGGCCTCGGCATCTTCCTGATGCGGCGGATCATGGACGAGATCCTGTACACGTATCGCAAAGGCTTTGAAAACGAACTCGTTCTCATCCGCTTCCTGGATTGACGTTCGCCGTCCGCCGTCGGCCGTCTCGTTCTCCGTTTGCCGTTGGCCGACTAACCATTCCGAACGGTGAACAGCTAACGGGCAACGGAAAACGGCGAACGGCGGACGTAACGGTCAACGGCAGACGGTAAACGTCCCCCTCCCCTATAATCTCCCACCGTGGAATGGACCCTCGCCGCGATCGCCGTCCTGGCCGTCGCGGCGGCATCGCTGATCCGGTTCCTGGACTGAGGTTGGCCGTTCCCCGTTGACCGTCTCGTTTTCCGTTTGCCGTCGTCCGTTTCAGCTTTCCGAACGGCGAACGGTCCGCGGCAGACGGGACGGTGAACGGCATACGGCCAACGTCCCTCTTCCCTATAATCCCCAGCGTGAACTTCCTCCTTGCCGCCATCGTGGTCTTGCTCGTCGCGGCCGCCTCCTGGCTCATCGCGCGGCGGGCCCTCCGGCGCCAGGCCGCCCGCGACCGCCACGAAGCCCAGCGCACCCGCGAGGAAGAGCACGCGGCCCTCATCGGCACCCTCGCGAGCGGGCTGGCCCACGAGATCCGCAACCCCCTCGGCACGCTTTCCCTCAACCTGCAACTCCTGCAGGAGGACTGGTCCGCCCCCGTCTCCGACCGCGAGGTGAAGAGCGCCCGCAAGATCGGCGTCCTGTTGAAGGAAATCCGCCACCTCGAGAACATCCTGAACGAATTCCTCAAGTTCGCCGCCAAGCCGCGCCTCAACCTGGAGCGCGTCAACCTGAACAAGGTCGTCGAGGAACTGCTCGACTTCATCGCCCCGCAGGCCGCGAAAGCCAAGGTGCGCGTCGTCCGCCGCCTCTCCCCCGCCGCCCCGCCCGCGCAGGTCGATCCGGAGCGCATCCGCCAGTGCCTGCTCAACCTCCTCCTGAACGCGCTCCAGGCGATGCCCGACGGGGGCGAGCTCGAGGTCACGACGGAGCCGGCCTCGAACCACTCCCGGATCCGCGTGCGCGACACCGGCGTGGGCATCCCCCCGGACCACCTCGACCAGATCTTCAACCTCTACTTCTCCACGAAGCCCGCCGGGACCGGACTCGGGCTTCCCATGGCGAAGAAGATCGTCGAGGAGCACCGCGGCACGATCGCCGTCGAGAGCGCGCCCGGGAAGGGCTCGGTCTTCACCGTCGAATTGCCCACCTTGGTTTCGGTGGAGGCGGCCGGGGAAGCTCAAGGCTAGAGGTCAATCGTGAGACTCCGCACACCGGACGGTGGACGACCTTGGACCTTGAACGCGGGACTTCTCGGGCCTACCCTTGACGCGCGCCCCCTCACCGACAACGATAGGTCGCCGTGAGCCCCCCCGACAAGATTGAGAAAACCAAGGTCCTCGTCGTGGACGACGACGCCGCCCACGCCGAGGCGACCGCGGAGACCCTGGAGCGGACGGGATTCCTCGTCAAGATCGCCTCCAGCGGCACGGAGGGCATCAAGGCGGTCGACGCCGAGCCCTTCAACATCGTCGTCACCGACCTCGTCATGAGGGACGTGAGCGGGCTCGAGCTGCTCCGCCGCGCGCGCAACCGCTGGCCCGACATCGAGGTGATCGTCATGACGGGCTACCCCTCGTACGAGACCGCCGTCGAGGCCCTGAACGAGGGCGCGTTCGACTACATTACCAAGCCCGTCAACATGCACGTGCTCCGCGCCAAGATGGCCAAGGCGGTGGACCGCATCCGCCTCGTGCGCGACAACGTCGAGATGCGCCGCACGATCGACAAGCGGTTCGGCTTCCAGGGGATCATCGGCGCGACGGCCCGGATGCGCCGGATCTTCGACATCCTCCAGCAGGTGAGCGCGTCGAACGCCACGGTGCTCATCCTCGGGGAGAGCGGGACGGGCAAGGAGCTCATCGCCCGCGCGATCCACCAGAACAGCCCGCGGCGCGGCCACCACCTCGTGCCCCTCAACTGCGCGGCGCTCTCGGAGAGCGTCCTCGAAAGCGAGCTCTTCGGCCACGTGAAGGGCGCCTTCACGGGGGCCACGTACGACCGCAAGGGCCGCTTCGAATACGCCCACGAGGGGACGCTCTTCCTCGACGAGATCGGCGACCTGCCCCCGTCGGTCCAGGTGAAGCTCCTGCGCGTCCTCGAGTACGGCGAGGTCTTCCGCGTGGGCTCCAACGAGCCCGTCAAGGTGGACGTCCGCCTCCTGTGCGCGACGAACAAGAACCTCGAGGCGCTCGTCCGCGACGGGAAGTTCCGCGACGACCTGTACTTCCGGCTCAAGGTGGTCACGATCGAGCTGCCCCCGCTGCGGGAGCGGCTCGACGACCTGCCGCTCCTCGTCGACGCGTTCCTCAAGGAGCTCTCGGAGGTCCACCACAAGCCGATCTCGCGGATCTCTCCGGAGGCGCTCCGGCTCTTCTACCAGTACGCCTGGCCCGGCAACGTGCGCGAGCTGCGGAACGCCATCGAGAGCATGATCGTGCTCTCGAAGGACGACGTGCTCGACGTCGACGACGTGCCCGACTTCATCACCGCGCGCCGGGTCCTGACCGCGGCGGCCGATGAGGACGGCGAGGAGGGCGGACCGACGGGCGTCCACCTCGAGACGGCGGAGAAGGAGCTGATCCGGCAGGCGCTCGCGATTTCGCAAGGCAACCGCGAGAAGGCCGCCCAGCTGTTGGGAATTGGTGAAAGGACCTTGTACCGGAAAATAAAGCGATTTGGGTTGGGGTAACCCGGCAGACTTCAGACTTCAGACTTCAGACTTCTGACTTCAGACTTCGGAAATCCGGCGAATCGAAAATGCCAAGGTTCACAATCTCGCGCCATTCCGGGGCCCCCGACGGGAAGGATCATTACGACCTCTTCCTGGAGCGCGGCGGAACGCTGAAGAGCTGGCGGCTGCGCGACGTGGACTTCGGCGACGCGGCGCCGGCGACGGAAGCGCCCGACCACGACCTCAAGTATCTCGCGTACGAGGGAAAGCTGAGCGGCACCAAGGGGAGCGTCGCGGTTGTCGACACCGGGACCTGGCTCGAGGATTCGTGGACGCCGAAGGGCCTCCAGGCGGCCCTCTCGGGCGGCCGGATGAAGCGGCGGATCTGGCTGGCGCCCCGGCCGGTGGTCGGGGCCGAGGGCTGGGGCTGGTCCGTGGAGGACGCGACGCTCGCCACGCGGCGCCTGACGGCCGCGCTGTTGCGCGAGCCCTCCCCCGACCCGCCGCCGTCGCGCGAGCTCGAGGCCGTGGCCAAGTCGCTCGACGAGGAGGAGCGCGTCCTCGTGATGCTGGCCGACCAGTTCATGAAGGCGGCGCCCGTGGAGTGGTCGCGCGCCCTGACGGACCCGGAGTTGCGCGGCGGGATCGTCAGCGCGCTGGCGCGGTGGCGCCACCCGTGGCTCGAGTCCGCCGAGCGCCGCGCCCGCATCGTCGACGAGCTCGCGAAGTCGATCGCCCCGTCGCGCGTGCCGCCGGATTGAGCAGAAGGCATGGCGATTCTCGGACCCTCCACCCCCCTGGTCGGGGGGCTTGCCCCGAGCGGAGTCGTGGGGCGGCCGGTCCACGGAGACGATCCCTCGCCCGGACCTTCACGGAATCTCCCCGGCGGCCTTCTACTTTGAGCTACGGGAGGCGGGCCACCTTTCGCTCCGATTTCGTGCCCCGCCGGGCCATTCCCGCGCACACCGTCATGAGGATTGTGGTGTTCCCGAGTTTTCACCCCGAAGGGTAGAATAGAGTTGCATGGTTCATTCAAAGCGTCGCGGCGTCTTTGCCGAGGTCGCCATCCGGGCGATGTCGGATTCCTTGTATGAGCGCCTGATCGACCGATGCTGGACGGAGTTGAAAGTAGTCTTCGAACGGCCGGATGTCCAACGGGCGGAGGCCGTGATCATGAAAGCCATCGCCGAGGCGTTCTCACCCAACGGCGATTCGAAACGATCCCGCAAGAGCTGACCCCGGCGGGGTTCGCGCCGCCTCAGGGTTGCCGCTCCCAACCGAATTCGCTCCGCATCGTCACGCTCAGGAGATCGGCTTCAGGGCCATCCTGCCGTACGCGATGAACGCCATGAGGAGGCCCAGCACGACGCTGAAGATGATGGACGCGACCTCGTGGTACTTGACGTGCACCCAGATGAACACGAGGCTCTCGATCGCCAGGACCGTGGCGGCCACCCCCGTGAGCGACGGCTTCCAGTGGAAGGCGGCGGGGACGATCAGCCCGACGGTGCAGACGAGTTCGAGGATGCC
>DASRJF010000123.1:0-16984 GCA_035649615.1 Planctomycetota bacterium
CGGACGCCGCGGCAGGCGGATCTCCTTCGCAAGCACGTTCGCCGTCCCCGAGGGGATGATTCCGAGCGGAGGATGGGGAGCCGCGGGGAAGCCGTTCGCGACCTCGTTGATCGTGCCGTCGCCGCCGACCGCGACGAGCGCGTCGACGCTGCGGGCCTCGAGGGCGATCCGGCTGGCGTCGCCGGGTCCCCGCGTTTCGACGACCTCGACCGCGCACCCGCGTTCCACCAGGGCCAGCATCACCTCGCGCGCTTTTCGTCCGGCCCGGCCCTGGCCCGAGGCCGGATTGGAGATGATCCGGATGCGCTTCCTCACGCGGCTATAAGACGGAATCAGGCATCAGGTAGCAAGCATCAAGGGCAACCCGCATGATAAGGTCATGAGACCTTGATCATCCGCAAACTCAGGACCCACGCGGAGTACCTCGCCGCCGAGGACATCCAGCGGACCGTGTGGCATTTCCCGGAGCGGGAAGTCATTCCTCTCAACGAACTGGTCGTCGCCCAGCGCATCGGCGGCCACGTCCTGGGCGCGTTCGAACGCGGCCGCCTCGTCGCGTTCTGCTTCGGCATCCCCGGCTTCGCGGGTGGCAAGGTCTTCCACTACTCGAGGATGACGGGCGTCCTCCCCCCGTATCAGAACTCGGGCGTCGGGTACCGCCTCAAGCTCGCCCAGCGCGGGCTCGTTCTCGCCCAGGGCCTCGACCTGGTCCGCTGGACCTTCGATCCGCTGCAGAGCCGGAACGCGCGCTTCAACATCGAGAAGCTCGGCTGCGTGATCGACGAGTACCTGGTCAACGTCTACGGCGCCAGCGGGAGCGCGTTCAATGCAGGACTCGAAACTGACCGGTTCGTCCCGAAGTGGTGGATCTGGTCGAAGCGGGTCCGCGACCGGCTCGCGGGGAAGGCGAAACCGGTCCCGATCGAGACGGGTTTGTCTTCCCATCCCCCCGTGATCGAGGCGAGTTTCCGGGGAAACCTGGCGCGACCGGGACGGATTCGGAGCGTGCCCCGCGGGCGCCGGGCCTCGGTCGAGATCCCCGCCGACATCGATGCGGTCAAGCGGACGGATCTCGCCGTCGCCCGGGCGTGGCGCCGGGAGACGCGCGCCGCGTTCCGGTTGCTCTTCACCCGGGGATTCGCCGTCACCGGCTTTTCGGTCGGCGGCGGTCGCAGCCTCTACTTGCTCGAGCGCCCATGAAAATCGACCGCCTGGAACTCATTCATCTGAAGTTGCCGCTCGTGCATCCCTTCGAAACGAGCTTCGGCCGCGTGTTCGAGAAGGAAACCCTGCTCATCCGCATCGAGGGCGGGGGCACGCCGGGGTGGGGCGAGGCGCCCGTCGCGGCCGCCCCCGGGTACAGCTACGAGACCGTGCAGACGGCGTGGCACGTCATCCGGGATTTCCTCGCCCCGCGCCTGAAGGGCGTCGAGATCGCGCGGGCGGGGCCCATCGCGGAGTTCTTCGGATTCGTTCGCGGTCATCCCATGGCCAAGGCCGGGATCGAGATGGCGGTGCTCGACCTGTTTGCGCGGCTCGAAGGACGGCCGATCTGCAAGATGCTCGGAGGCCAGGTCGAGGAGATCCCGACCGGCGTGAGCCTCGGCATCGAGGCCCGCGTCGAGGACCTGATCCGGCGAGTCGAGCAGGCGGCCTCCCGCGGGTACCGCCGGATCAAGATCAAGATCAAGCCGCGATGGGACGTCGAGGTCGTCGCCGCCGTCCGCAAGAAGTTCCCCGCGATGCCGCTCATGGTGGACGCGAACGCGGCCTACACGCTGGCCGACACGGACCACCTTCGCCGGCTCGATGAATTCGGGCTGATGATGATCGAGCAGCCTCTCGATCCGGACGACCTGCTCGACCACGCGAAACTCCAGGCGCTCCTGAAGACGCCGGTCTGTCTCGACGAGAGCATCAAGTCGTACGCGGACGCCCGCCGCGCCATCGAGGCCAAGTCCTGCCGGATCGTCAACATCAAGCAGGCGCGCGTGGGCGGACCGTTCGCCGCGAAGGCGGTGCACGACGTCTGCACGGCGAAGAGCGTGCCGGTGTGGTGCGGCGGGCTGCTCGAGACCGGCGTGGGGCGGGCGCACAACATCGCCCTCGCGACGCTCCCGGGGTTCACGCTGCCCGGGGACATTTCCGCGAGCGACCGCTACTGGACCGAAGACATCATCGACCCGCCGGTGACGGTCGGACCGAACGGGATGATCGCCGTCCCGTCGGGTCCGGGGCTGGGCTATACTGTCGTGGAATCGCGCGTGCGCCAGCGCACGCTCCGCCGCGAGACGGTCCTGGGATCCCCATGAAGTGCATCTCGTGCGCCGCCGATGTCCCTGACGACGGAGCGTTCTGCCCGAAGTGCGGTGCGCGGCAGGGTCTGCCGGGAGTTCCTCCTCCGGCGCCGGCCTTGGAGCCCGAAGTCCCCGTCTGGGAAGGCCGGTATTCGTTTCTCGCCGACGGGTTGTCGTGGATTCTCTGGGCGATCTTCGTCGGATCCGCCCTTTTCGTGGCCTTCAAGTGGCTGTCGCTTTCGGAGAACTGGGCGCGCCTGGTCTATGGCGGCGCCGTCCTCCTGCCCGGCATCGCCCTCCTGGTCACGGCGCTCGTTCGCCGACTCTCCGTCCGCTACCGGCTGACGACGCACCGGCTCTTCAAGGAGGTCGGCATCATCAGCCGCCGCATTTCAGAAATCGAACTCCTGCGCGTCGATGACCTTTCCGTGTCGCAGAACCTCGTCCAGCGGATCTTCGACGTGGGCGTCGTGACGTTGCAGACGAACGACACAAGCGATCCGAAGATGGACATCACCGGCATCCGCCATCCCGTGGAAGTGAAGGAGCAGATCCGGACGAACGTGCAGAAGCGCCGCAGCCGCTCGATCAATTTGGAGACGATTTGATCAAGACCCCGGCGACGCGCGCCCCGCGCAACCGCACCCTCTTCCTTGAGCCCGGCGATGAATCCCGCTTCACGCCCGAACCGCTCCGGAAGCGGGTGATCGAAGGCGTGTTCGCCGGCGATGCCATCGAGTTCCTGTCGCGACTGGAACCGGGCCGGGCCGGCCTCGTGGTCGCCGACCCTCCCTACAACAAGGGAAAGGACTTCGGGAACAACCGCGACCGGCGCGGGGACTACGAGTCGTGGACCGCGCGGTGGCTCGACCTCGCGAAGCGCGCCCTCGCGGCGGACGGTTCGATCTACGTCTGTTCGGCGTGGGAGCGGTCGGGCCTCCTCCAGGGGCTCCTCGAGGAGAGGTTCATCGTGCGCAACCGCATCACGTGGAGGCGCGACAAGGGACGCGGCGCCCGCGCCAACTGGAAGAACAACCACGAGGACATCTGGTTCGCCACGGCGGGCGACCGCTACACCTTCAATCTCGACGCCGTGAAGGTGAAGAAGCCGGTGATCGCCCCCTACCGCGACGCCGCCGGGCGCCCCAAGGACTGGACGGAATCCGCCGGCGGCCGCCACCGGATGACCCATCCGTCCAACATCTGGATCGACCTGTGCGTTCCGTTCTGGTCGATGCCCGAGAACACGCCGCACCCGACGCAGAAACCGGAGCGCCTCGTGGAACGGATCGTCCAGGCGAGCAGCCGGCCCGGCGATCTCGTGGTCGATCCTTTTCTAGGTTCCGGCACAACCGCGGTCGTCGCCAAGAGGCTGGGGCGCCGGTTTGCCGGCGTGGATCTCAATCCGGAATATGTCCGCCTCGCGATGAAGCGATTGTCGCGAACTTGATCGCTACGCCTCGCGTCCAAGGGGCGTGGCTGGTCATCCGCTGGACAACATTCGCATCGCCACTCCCTGCCGCGAATCGTGGGAGTCGATGTACGGCGACGATCGCGTGCGCTTCTGCTCCTCGTGCACGTTGAATGTCTACAACCTCTCCGGCATGACCCGGCGCGAAGTGTCCGAACTCTTCAATCTGGTCGAGGGTCGACTCTGCGTTCGATTCTACCGGCGGAAGGACGGGACGCTGCTCACCCAGGATTGTCCCGTGGGCATGCGTTGGACGGGCGCCTTCTCGAGGGTGGCCTCATTCGCCCTAGCCGCGTCGGTCCCGTTCTGGGGCGCCTGGACGATCATCCACTGGAGGGACATCCAGGTCACCGTTTCCGGTTGGGTGGCGACCGTCCTCGGACCGAGAATTCCAGTGCGTCGTCCAACGGTTGGCGCCGTCCGACCGTCCGAGCGCCCCGAGCTCGGAGAGATAGCACGCCCGCCTTCGGGCACGATTCTTCCACGGGACATTCCCCACAGCGAGGCCCCACCGGACGGCACATCGCCTTCCCGTGAGCCACGAGAAGTTCGTTGATCTCGAGCCAGTGGCGGCGCGGCAGGATTCTCTCGAGCTCGCGCTCGGTCTGATCCGGAGATTTCGTCCTGACCCAGCCGAGACGATTGGAGACCCGGTGGACGTGCGTGTCGACCGCGATCGCGGGCTTGCCGAACGCGTAGACGAGGACACAGTTCGCCACCTTTCGTCCCACGCCGGGAAACGCGGTCAGATCTTCGAACGTGTCGGGCACCGTGCCGCCGTGGTCCTCCACGATCCGGCGCGATGTCTCGATGACGTACTTCGCCTTCATCCGGTAGAAGCCGATGGAGCGAATGAGCTTTTCGACGACGCGGGGAGGGGCGGCCGCGAGCGCCTGGGGAGTGGGATACGCGTCGAAGAGCTTTCGGGAGACGACGTCGGTGACTTCGTCGCGGCATCGGGCGGAGAGGATGGTGCCGATGACGTGCTGGAACGGGGTCATCCGCTCCCCGGTCCAGCTCTCGAGCATCGTGGCCCGATAGCGGCCCCGTAGCGAGCGGAGAATCCTACCGAATCGGCTTGCCCGTGAGGAGGCGGTAGGCTTCACGGTACTTTTCGCTCGTCTTGCGAACCACGTCGTCCGGGATCGCCGGCGCGGGCGGCTGCTTGTTCCACGCGACGCCCTCCAGGTAGTCGCGCACGAACTGCTTGTCGAAGCTCGGGGGCGACATGCCGATCTTGTACTCGCTCTTGGGCCAGAATCGCGACGAGTCCGGCGTCAGCGCCTCGTCGATGAGGATGATCTTCCCGTCGACTTCACCGAATTCGAACTTCGTGTCGGCGAGGAGGATGCCGCGCCGCTCGGCGTGGAGCGCCGCCCGCGAGTAGAGGTCGAGCGTCCGCCGCCTCAATTCCTCGGCCGTCTTCTTGCCGAGGACTTTCATCGCGGACTTGAAGTCGATGTTCTCGTCGTGGCCCGTCGTCGCCTTCGTCGCGGGCGTGAAGATCGGCTTCGGCAGCTTCTGGCCCTGCTGCATCCCCAGGGGGAGCTTGTGGCCGCAGACCGCGCCCGTCGCCTGGTAGTCCTTCCAGCCGCTCCCGGCCAGGTATCCGCGCGCCACGCACTCGACGGGGAACGGCTTCGCCTTCTTCGCGAGCATGGAACGCCCGCGGAGGATCGACTTGTGGCGCCGCACGGCGCCCGGCATCTTCGTGATGTCGCACGAGATCAAGTGATTGGGCGTCTTCAGGTGCCGGAACCAGAATTCGGAGAGCCGGTTGAGCACCTCGCCCTTCTTCGGGATGCCGACGGGCAGGACGACGTCGAACGCGCTGATGCGGTCGGTCGTCACGATGAGCAGCTTGTCGCCGAGGTCGTACATCTCGCGGACCTTGCCGCTCGAGACGTGCGTCAAGCCTTCGAGTTCCGGCTTGATCATGACGTGGTCGACCGTTGTTGCGCTGGTCATGGCGGTTTTCCCCTCCCGTCAGGGCTCACACTATAACGGGACCCTTGGCAGGACGCCATCAACGCGGGGTCCGAACGAACGTCATATGATATAGCCCATGAGAATCTTGGCCGCCCTGGGGTTGGCGATCGGGGCGGCCGCCGATGTCACGCCCCGGGGTCCGGATCCTCGGAACCAAGGCCACATCTGGATCGTCGACCAGGACGGAGGGACCATACTCCAGGTCGATCGGAAGCAAGGTGTCCTCTGGTCGAAAACCGGCCTCGATCGACCCCGGGACCTCGATGTCCTTCCCAGCGGACATATCGTGGTGGCGGGCCTCGACGGCAGGGTCGTCGAGATCGATCGCAAGGGCGCCATTGCCTGGTCCTACAAGGGAGATGAGGGGCTTTACGCGGTTCGCCACCTGAAGCACGGGAATCTCCTCCTGGGCACCTTCACCCGGTTGATCGAAGTCAACCGCGCCGGGGCCGTTGTCTGGGAGCTCAAGCTCACGGGAAAACCCCAGGACGTAGCGCTGCATCCAAACGGGAACTACCTGGTTTCGATCTACAGCGGCGCCGTCGCCGAGGTCGACAAGGCCAAGGGCGAAATAGGCCGACGCTCGCTGCCCAACATGTCCATGTCCATCCAGCATCTTCCCGGGGACAGGGTCCTGATCGCCGAAGTGGCCGCTCAACGGGTCACCGAGTGGGACGCGTCGGGCAAGCTTCTACGCGAGATCAAAGTCCCGCAAAACTGCCCGAGCGCGCATCGGTCGCGAAGGGGAGGGACCCTCATCTCCACCTGGTCCCGGGTCTACGAAATCGACGAACAGGGAACAACCGTGTGGGAAGGGCCCAAGGTCAGCAAGTGCGTCCGGGTGCGCGAGTACTAGCGACGGCCCGTCCGACCCTGGTGGCAAATCGCAAGCGCGGCGGCGTCGGCCGCGTCGGGCGGCGGGGGGGATGCGAGTCCGAGAAGCAGCTGGATGACGCGCTGGACCGATGATTTTCCCGCCGCGCCCGAACCGGTGACCGCCCGCTTCGCCTCGGGCGCCGTGTACTCGAAGACTCTGGCGCCCACCCGTGCCGCGCTCGTCAGCGCCAGGGCGCGGCCCGCGGCCAGCGTAAGCGCCGACGCGGCGTTGCGTCCGACATAGGGCGTCTCCACCGCGACTTCCGCGGGCCGGTGGCGCGCGAAGAGCCGGTCCATGCCGTCCTGGATCTGGAGCAGCCGCTCCGGCAGCGACTTGCCCGACGGGGCGATGACCCCCATCTCGATCGCCCGTCCCGCGCCGTCGACGATGCAGAATCCGAGCTTGCGCGTGCCGGGATCAATGGCGGCGATGATGGGATTCACGCGGCGTCTCCTCCGCGTGGACTTATCGGCGCGGCGAGGGCGGAACCTGCGGCGTTTCTTCAAGCCTTGCGCAAGCGCGCGGAGAGGGCTTCCGCTTCGGAGGCGATCGCCGGGGGCAGGCGGGTGCCGAACTTCGCGAAGAATTCCTTGAGGTTGCGAACCTCGTCGCGCCAGGCCTCGCGATCGACCGACAGCAGCTGATCCAGGGCGCCGGAGGGCAGGTCGAGCCCGGCAAGATCGAGCGCCGGCGGCGTGGGGATGTGGCCGATGGGGGTCTCGGTGGAGGCGCCTCCCCCTCGAACGCGCTCGACGACCCACCGGAGGACGCGCAGGTTCTCCCCGAACCCCGGCCACAGGAATCCGCCCGAGGCGTCGCGCCGGAACCAGTTCACGTGGAAAATCTTGGGGAGATGCGAGACGCGCTTCTCCATCGACAGCCAGTGGCCCCAGTAGTCGGCCATGTTGTAGCCGCAGAAGGGAAGCATGGCCATCGGGTCGCGGCGGACGACCCCGACGGCCCCCGTGGCCGCCGCGGTGGTCTCGCTGGCCATTCCCGCCCCGACGAAGACGCCGTGCGCCCAGCTGAACGACTGGTAGACGAGCGGCGCCAGCTTCGCCCGCCGCCCTCCGAAGATGATCGCCGAGATCGGGACGCCCGCCGGATTCTCCCACTCCTTCGAAATCGAAGGACACTGGCGCGCCGGAACCGTGAACCGGGAATTGGGATGGGCCGCCTTCTCCTTCGAGGAAGGGGTCCACCGCTTGCCCTGCCAGTCGATCGCCCGGGCCGGCGGGTTGCCGTCCATTCCCTCCCACCAGGGCTCGTTGGTCTCGGAGATCGCGACGTTCGTGAAGATGGTGTTGCGTTTCAGCATCGCCATCGCGTTGGGATTGGTCTTCGCGCTCGTGCCCGGGGCGACCCCGAAGAAGCCCGCCTCCGGATTGATCGCGTACAGGCGGCCGTCCGGCCCCGGCTGCATCCACGCGATGTCGTCGCCCACCGTCCAGACCTTCCACCCCTTCATGGAGGGAGGAGGCACGAGCATGGCGAGGTTGGTCTTGCCGCACGCGGACGGGAAGGCCGCGGCGACGTACGTCACCTCGCCCTTCGGATCCTCGATGCCGACGATGAGCATGTGCTCCGCGAGCCAGCCCTCCTCGCGGCCGATCCAGCTCCCGAGCCGGAGCGCGAAGCACTTCTTCCCGAGGAGCGCGTTGCCGCCGTACCCCGAGCCGATGCTCCAGATCTCGCGCGTCTCCGGGAAATGGCAGATGAAGCGGCGGTCGGGGCTCAGGTCGCCCAGCGAGTGGAGCCCCTTGACGAAATCCCCGTCCGACCCGAGCAGGTCGAGCGCCGGCCGGCCGATCCGCGTCATGACGCGCATGTTCGCCACGACGTAGGGGCTGTCGGTGATCTCGACGCCGACCCGGCTGTAGGGGGAGTCGGGGGGACCCATGACGTACGGAATCACGTAGAGGGTCCGCCCGGCCATCGACCCTTCGAAGAGCTTCCCGACCTTCTCGCGCGCCTCGGCGGGGGCCATCCAGTTGTTCGTCGGCCCGGCGTCCTCCTTCTGTTCAGTACAGATGAAGGTCAGGTGCTCGGTCCGGGCGACGTCGGAGGAATGGCTGCGATGGTAGTAGCAGTCGGGATGGGTCTTCGGGTTGAGGATCTGGAGGCAGCCCTCGGCCAGCATCTCCTGGACCAGGCGGTCTGCCTCTTCGGGCGAACCATCGCACCAGACAATCCGGTCGGGGCGTGTCGTTCGCTCGACTTCCGCGACCCACCGGGCGAGCTTGGCGTTCACCAATCTGGAGTCCACGGTAGAGGTAGGGATCAGGGGAATCTAGCGAAAGGGTTCCGGCCCGTACAAGCGGAATCGGGAATGTTAAGGTTCTCTAATGAGAGACTTCAGACTGAAGACTTCAGACTTCGGAACGGCCCTCTGAAGTCTGCAGTCGGAAGTCTGAAGTCTGGAGCTACTCCCCCAAGTAGGCGTCTTTCACGCGCGGATCCTGCAGGAGGTCGGCGGCGGGCCCCGCCATCGTGATCTCCCCGGTCTCCATGACGTACCCCCGGTGGGCCAGCTTGAGGGCGAGTCGCGCGTTCTGCTCGACCAGGAGAATGGACATCCCCTGCCGGTTCAGCTCGCGGACCACCTCGAAGATCCGGAGGACGATGAGCGGGGCCAGGCCGAGCGACGGTTCATCCAGGAGCAGGAGCTTGGGCCGCCCCATGAGGGCGCGGGCGATGGCGAGCATCTGCTGCTCGCCTCCCGAAAGAGTTCCGCCGGTCTGGGTGCGGCGCTCCTTGAGGATCGGGAAGAGCGTGAACGACTTCTCCAAGTCCTCCTGGATGCCCGCCCGGTCCCTCCGCGTGAACGCCCCCATCTCGAGGTTTTCCAGCACCGTCAGGCGGGGGAAGATCTTCCGGCCTTCGGGCGACTGGCAGATCCCGAGCCGCATGATCTCGTGGGCGGGCCGTCCGGAGATCACTGAACCGGCGAACGTCACCAATCCGGCCCGCACCCGAACGACGCCCGAGGCGGTCATGAGCGTGGTCGTCTTGCCCGCCCCGTTGGCGCCGATGACGGTGACGATCTCGCCCTGGCCGACCTCCAGCGAGATCCCCTTCAGGACCTCGATGAGTCCGTAACCGGCGCGGATGCCTTCCAGCTTCAGGAGCGGTTCGGCCGCGGTCATCCCAGCTCTTCCTTGCCGAGGTAGGCCTCGACGACCTTCGGGTTCGCCCGGACCTCCTCCGGCGTGCCCTCGGCGATCTTGATCCCGTAGTCGAGCACGGCGATCCGATCGGAGATCCCCATGACCACCTTCATGTGGTGCTCGATCAAGAGGACGGTCACGCCCTGGTCCCGGATCTTCTGGATCAACCTCATGAGGTCCGATGTCTCGGCCGGGTTCATGCCCGCCGCGGGCTCGTCGAGGAGCAGCAGCTTCGGTTCCGTGGCCAGGGCCCGGGCGATCTCGAGCCGTCGCTGGTCGCCGTAAGGAAGGCTCTTGGCGATCTGGTGCGCGCGGGCCCGCAAGCCCACGAAGTCGAGCAGCTCCAAGGCGCGGTCCCGCGCCTTGCGCTCCTCCCGGACGAGCCCGGGCGTCTTCAGCGCCATCTGCCAGAGGCGGGACGAGAGCCGTGCGTCCATCCCCATCAGGACGTTTTCGATCACCAGCATGTCCGGAAAGAGCCTGATGTTCTGGAACGTGCGGGCGAGCCCGTTCCGGGCGATGACATCGGTCGTCCGCCGCGCCCGCTTCCAGACGAGGGCGGAGCCGAACGCGCCGAGGGCCGTCCCCATGACCAGGGCGATCCAGAACACGACGCGCTCGCGCGCCGCGGCCGTGCCGACCTGGACCAGGTCGTTCATTCGATCTTCCGCCTCGGCCCGCGTATCGAATTCCGAGAGCGTCCGCCGGTCGAGTTTCGAAAGAAGCCGGGCCTTCCCGTCCGCTTCGACAACGTCGGCGTCGCCCGACATGATCTCGGCGATCGCCCGCCTCACTTCATCCGCCTTTTCCGGCGACTCGGCGGTCCCGAGCACGTCGGTCGAAGCCCGGGATTTCAATTCCCACCGGAGTTTTCCCGCTTTCACGGCCAGGTCGAGGAGCCGGACGCGGGCGGCTTCCTGGGACTCCGCCGGCTCGAGGACCGTGTTCGGGGGCGCGGTGATGTACCCCTTCTCTTTCGCGGGCTCCGCTTCGCCGTTCCGGCCCGCGTCCGCCTGCGTGGTCCAGATCGTGACCGTGCGTCCGTTCCGGGCCAGCCACTTTCCCTCCCCCTTCACGAAGGTGCGGGCGCTCCCGGCCAGGTTCACCATGGCCCGGAGGACCTCTACGCGGTGCTCGGCCGTCTCGGAATCCGGGTGCTCCTCGAGGATCGCCCGGTTGGTCGTGCTGCGGATCCGGAACACGCCGTTCCGCTCGCGGATCTCGAGATCGGTCAGCCGGTTGACGTCGCGCTCGGCGATGACGCCCGCGCCCAGGTAGGTGAACAGGTCCGAGACCGCCTTTCCGACTTGAAAGGGTTCCGTGGGGTCCTGCCGGTAGTTCAGGACGATCGCGGCGCGCCAGGCGCCGTCGATGTTCGCCGCGAAGAGCGCCAGCGCGACGCCCGTCAGGAGGCCGATCAGGCCCCAGGCGACGGCGACGCGCCGCCGGAAGGGGAGGCGCAATTCGCTCCCGCCGAAGAGGATCGAGCCTTCCGTGGGCTCGTAGACGCCGGTGACGGCGTTGAACACGGTCGTCTTGCCCGCGCCGTTGGGCCCGATCACCGAGAAGATCTGGCCCGGCTCGACGGCGATGTCGACCTTGTTCACGGCCGTCAGGCCGCCGAAGCGCATCGTCAGGCCGCGGATGTCGAGGAGCGCCATCAGGCCTTCTCCTCGTGAAGTTCCATCTGGATCCGCCGCGACGGCAGGAGGCCCTCGGGGCGGAAGCGCATCATCAGGACCAGCACCAGGCCGAACACGATGAGCTTGATGTCGCTGAAACGGAACGTGGAATCGGGCCGGGATTCCTGGAGCCACTGGTCGATGCGGGTCGTCAGGATGTTGTCGTAGCCCATCAGGACCAGGGTTCCCAAGAGCGCGCCGCGGATGTTGCCCATGCCCCCGATGATCAGGAAGCACAGCACGGTGATCGACCGGTTGAACGTGTAGGCGTCCGGGCCGCCCGTCGTGTCGAGCGTCGTGGCGTAGAGCGCCCCGCCGAGGCCCGCGAGCGCCGAACCCAGCGCGAACGCGGAGAGCTTCACCTTGGGGGCGCTGATCCCCATGCAGGAGGCCGCGAGCTCGTCCTCGCGGATGGCCATCCACGCGCGCCCCAGCCGGGAATTCTCGAGGTTGTACAGGAGCAGGACGACCAGCCCCAGGATCACGAGCGCGAGGTAATAGAAGCCGTGGAAGCTCTGGGACCACACGGTCTCCGACCCCGATCCCCACGGCAGCGGCAGTCCGTTCAGCGGCCGCGAACCGTTCGTGATGCTCTCCAGGTTCTTGATGGCGAACTTCACGACTTCGCCGAAGCCGAGCGTCACGATGGCGAGGTAGTCCCCCCGCAGGCGGAGGGTCGGCGCCGCGAGAATCACCCCCGCGACCCCCGCGCCGATCGTGCCGGCGACGATCCCGGGCCAGAATCCGATTTGGAACGGGAACTGGGGGACGGTCAGGATTCCCATGACGTAGGCGCCGATCGCGAAGAAAGCTGCGATCCCGAGCTGAAGCAGTCCCGAGTAGCCGACGACGACATTCAACCCGAGCGCCAGGATGCAGAAGATGAGGATGATCCGGATTTCGCCGCCCATCTTCGGATCCACGATGAGCGGAAGGAGGGCCAGGGCGGCGAACCCGATCAGCTCGACCCGGTACTTCTGCCAGAAGTTCATACCTTCTCCCGGGTCCGGGCGCCGAGGAGGCCGGAGGGACGGAAAACCAGGATCACGATGAGCATCGCGAAGACCAGCGCGCTGGTCCACTGCTCGCCCACGTACTGGCTGCCCAGCGACCGGATGAGGCCGATCAGGATTCCGCCCAGCATGGCGCCCGGCAGGTTGCCGATCCCGCCGAGAACGGCCGCCGTGAAGGCATACAGGCCGTTCTGGTACCCCATTTGGAAGGAGACCGTGTTGATGTAGAGCCCGTAGACGACAGCCGCGGCGCCCGCGAGCGAGCCGCCGATCGCGAACGTCGCTCCGATGACCCGGTCCACGTCGATCCCCATCAGCCGGGCCGCCATCGGGTTCTGGGCCGTCGCCCGCATCGCCTTCCCCAAGCGCGTGTACTTCACGAAGAGCGTCAGCCCGATCATGAGGGGCACGGTGACGAGGATGACCACCAGGTCCTTGATCGTGAACCGGACCGCGTCACCCGCCAGCAGGTTTCGATTCGGGATGAGATCGGGGAAATTCAGGTCGGCCACGCCCTTCCAGAGCTGGCCGATCCCCATGAACATGAACGAGACGCCGATCGCCGAAACCAGCGGGGTCAGCTTCGGGGCGTTTCGCAAGGGCCGGTAGACGATCCGGTCCACGGCGAAATTCAGCGTGGAGCAGAAGACCATGCAGACGAAGAAGGTGAGGAGGATTCCCCCCGCGATCTCCGCGGTCCCCGCGCCCGCGAGGGCCAGCTTGGACACGAGGGTCAGCGCGAGGAAGGCGCCGAGCATGAAGAGGTCGCCGTGCGCGAAGTTGATCAGCTCGATGATCCCGTACACCATCGTGTAGCCGATGGCGATGAGGGCGAAGAGCGATCCGGTCGTGAGGCCGTTGATGAGCTGCTGGAGAAAGACGTCGCCCGCGCCGGCCGGGGCGATCGAGAGGAGTGTCAGCATCACCCGCTTTCAGCGATTCGGCGCGGTGGTCGGGACTTAATCTTCGTCCTCGCCCAGGATGGTCGAGAACGTGAAGCGGCCGTCCCGGACGATCTGCCCGCTCATGGTCTTGAGCGTGGTGTCGCCGTTCTTGTCGAACGACCACTTGCCCAGCGCCCCGTCGAAGTTCTTGACGGCGAGGCACGCTTCGCGGATGGCGTTGCGGTCCTTTTTCCCGGCCCGCTTGATCGCCTCAAGGGCGACGGCCGCCGCGTCGTAGCCGTAGACGGCGTATCCCTCGGGCTCGCCCCCATACTTGGTCTTGTATTTCTCGACGAATTCCTTCCCCTTGCCCGTGAGCTTCTCGGGGGGCAGGCCGCCGAACGTGACATAGGCGCGGTTGTTCAGGGCCTCCGCTCCCGCCGCCTTGATGAAGGCTTCCTCGAAGCAGCCGTCGGGCACCATGTACTTCGCGTTCATGCCGACCGCGACGATGTCCTTGGCGATCTGCCCGGCCTTGGTCTGCGTCGTGCCGCCGAAGTAGATCAGGTCCGGGTTGGCGTCCTTCACTTTCACCATCAGCGCCTTGAATTCCTGCTGGGCGGCGTCGATGCCGTCGAATCCCAGCACGTTGAGTCCGATCTGCTTGGCGCGCTCCCGGTACAGCTCGGCGATCCCCTTCCCGTAGACCTCGTTGTCGTGGATGATGTAGACCTTCTTCGCCCCGAGCTTCTTCGTCCAATCCGCCCCCACCGGCCCCTGCATGTCGTCCGCGGGGACCACGCGCGTGTAATTGACCTTTCCGGAGGGGCGGTACTTCTCGGGCTCGCCGGGCTTTCCCTTGCCGGGCTTCGTCAGCCCCGGCCAGGTATTCGCCGGGCTGATCATGAGGATGTTGTGGCGGTTGAGCTTCGGGATGGACACCTCGGCGGCGCCCGAATTGTAGGTTCCGATGTAGACCATGACGTCCGGGTCGCTGATCGCCTGGTCGGCGTTCGCCGCTTCCTTCTCGGCCGTCCACTTCCCCTCGGCGGCGGTGGCGTCGTCGAGGTCTTCGTACTTGATCGTGAAGGTGCCCGCCTTCCAGCCGGCGTCCTCGAACGCCATCCGGATCCCGTTGACGATGGTGTCGGTTTGCGCCTTGGCGCTGCCGGTGCGGGGGAGGCTCGACACGATTTTGATGACGCTGGGGTCCTGGGGCGCGGGGGCGGGCGCCGACGGGGACACGGCCGGCGCGGGGGGCGCCTTCGGGGCGGCCTCGGGCTCCTTGCCGCAAGCCGCCGACATCCCGAGCATCGCCAGGACGAACGCGAATGATCTCATGTTCCGCCTCCAAGGGCTTCCGGAAGGGGCGATTCTAGGCGAAGCCTCGAGGGCACGTCAAATCGTTGTGCCCTTGGTTCAACGTTCAAGGTTCAAGGTTCAAAGTTATGCAAGGTGCAAAGTCCTATGCCCGGCACCCGCCAGATTGAACGTCGGACCCTGGACGAACTTTGGACATTGAACTCGGGACTCGGCCACAGGTAGAGTGACGCGCCATGGCTTTCGAGCCCGGACACCTGCGCCACATCGCCCGCCTCGCCCGGCTCGAGATCTCCGACGCCGAGCTCGAGACGACCCGGGTGAGGATGCAGGCCATCCTCGACTACGTGGACCAGCTTAAGAAACTCAACGTGGACGGGGTCCCGCCGCTCGACAACGCCGTCGACCTGACCAACGTCCGCCGCGCCGACGTCGCCCGCCCGGGCCTACCGGCCGAGGCGGCCCTGGCTAACGCCCCGGCCGTCACCGGACCCTACTTCGTCGTCCCCCGGATCATCGACGCCCCGTGACCGACGACCTCGCTTTCCTGCCCGCTCGAGAAATCGCGGACTCAGTCCGCTCTGGAAAGATCTCGGCCGCGGAAGTCGCGAAAGTTCACCTCGACCGGATCCGTAAGATCGATCCGAAGATCAAGGCCTTCCTGAGCGTCCGGGACGGTGTCCCGGACGGAACCCCCACGGGGCCGCTCGCCGGCGTCCCGGTCGCCCTCAAGGACAACCTTTGCACGACGGACGCGCCCACGACGTGCGGCTCGAAGATCCTCGAGAACTACCGCGCGCCCTACGAAGCCACCGTCGTGTCGCGCCTCCGCGCGGCCGGCGCCACGATCATCGGCAAGACCAATCTCGACGAGTTCGCGATGGGCTCGTCCACCGAGAACTCCGGGTTTTTCCCGACGCGCAATCCCTGGGACGTCTCGCGGGTCCCCGGAGGCTCGTCCGGAGGATCCGCCGCCGCGGTCGCCGCGGGGCTCGCGGCCGCGGGGCTTGGCTCCGACACGGGAGGATCCATACGCCAGCCGGCCGCCCTCTCCGGCGTGGTCGGATTCAAGCCGACGTACGGGCGGGTCTCGCGATACGGGCTGGTCGCCTTTGCGTCCAGCCTGGATCAAATCGGCCCGTTTGCGCGGGACGTCCGCGACGTCGCGCTCATCATGTCCGTCATCGGAGGCCACGATCCGCTCGACTCCACGAGCCTTCCCGGGACGCCGCCGGACTACCTGGCGAACCTCGAGCGCGACCCGAAGGGACTGCGCATCGGCCTCCCGAAGGAGTATTTCGCCGGGGGCGCCGACCCCGAGGTCCTGGCGCGCGTGATGGAGGCGATCCGGGGCCTGGAGAAGCGCGGCGCGAAGCTCGTCGATGTCCGCCTTCCGCTGACGGAATAC
The DNA here is from genome assembly GCA_035649615.1 of Planctomycetota bacterium. Classification (GTDB taxonomy): domain Bacteria; phylum Planctomycetota; class MHYJ01; order MHYJ01; family JACPRB01; genus DASRJF01. The sequence continues at coordinate 16,109 of DASRJF010000123.1, forward strand.
GGCATAGCGACCTACTACATCGTCGCCCCGGCGGAGGCGAGTTCGAACCTGGCCCGGTATGACGGCGTCCACTACGGCCACCGGACGTCGGCGCCCGCCGGCCTGATCGACATGATGTCGAAGTCGCGCGCCGAAGGCTTCGGGCCGGAAGTGCGGCGGCGGATCCTGCTCGGCACGTTCGTGCTGTCGAGCGATCGCATCGATGCCTACTACCACCGGGCCCAGAAGGTGCGGCGCTTGATCGCGCGCGATTTCGAAAAGGCGTTCGAATCGTGCGACGTGCTGATGGGACCGACGTCACCCACGGCCGCGTTCAAGATCGGGGAGAAGTCGGCCGATCCCCTCTCGCTCTACTTGTGCGACGTCTACACGGTGGGGGCGAACCTCGCGGGACTGCCGGGCCTCAGCCTGCCGTGCGGATTCACCTCGGGAGGCTTGCCGGTGGGGCTGCAGATCCTCGGCCGGCCGCTCGACGACGTGGGCGTACTCCAAGCGGGGCGCGCGGTGGAACGCGAGCTGGGACCGCTGGGGAGACGTCCGGCGTTTTAGTGCCGGGCGCGCGGCAGGAGCTTCTCGAGAAGGGCGCGCTCCTCCGGATTCAGATCCCGGAAGACCCGGTCCTTCGAGGTCACCTTCTCCTTGCGCATGATCTCCCGGATCGTCGCCTTGACGAGCTGCGCTCCGGAGAACGTGACGGATTCCTCGATCGCGAACAGGCGGACCAGCGGCGCGAGGGCGCGACGGTCGCCGATCTGCTCGACGGCCCGGACCACGCCGTCGGGCACCCGATGGCGGCCGTCGTTGAGCATGGCCAGGAGGTCGTCGAGACCCGCGCGGCTGTCGAGATTCGCCAGCACCGCGTGGATGCGGACCTTC
>DASRJF010000124.1:0-4605 GCA_035649615.1 Planctomycetota bacterium
GGGGTTTCGATGCGGCCTTTCCGACCGCACCTCCCTCGGACTGGACGGCCGTCGTGGTCTTCCGGGTCATCCAGGACGACAACGTGGACCACGGCAGCGGAGATTGCTCGATCGCGACCTCGGGGGCCCCAGGAGCCCTGCTGTACGCGATCCTGGGCCTCCTGGCCCTCCTGGGAGCGCGGCGCCTGCGCTAGGCCGACGGCGGGGGACGGGTTCAGGAAGTGCGGGGCGGTGGTATGCCCGGCAGGAGTTGAACCTGCAACCTTTGGCTTCGGAGGCCAACGCTCTATCCAGTTGAGCTACGGGCACCCGTCCTGCGCAGGAAGCGCAATGATAGGATTCGCGCCGCGCCGGCGCAACTGACTCGCAACTCCCGGCGCTCGACTCACCCCGTCCTATTTGATCAAGCGATTGGCGATGTCGGTCCTGTAGTGCATCCCCGTGAAGGAGATTTTCCGAACGGCGGTGTAGGCGGCCTGTTGAGCCGACCGCAGATCCGGGCCCATCGCCGTCACGCCCAGCACGCGCCCGCCCGCCGTCACGACTTGGCCGTCCTTCGCCAGCGTCCCCGCGTGGAAGACCATCGTGTCGGGCTGCGCGGACGCGTCCGCGAGGCCCGCGATCTCGTAGCCGACCTCGTGGCGGCCCGGGTACCCGCCCGACGCCACGACGACGCACACCGCGGGCCGCGGATCCCACTCGATGTGGCACTGGTCCAGCTTCCCGTCGATCACCGCCCCGAGCACCGGCACGAGATCGCCCTTCATCCGCATCAGGAGCGGCTGGCACTCGGGGTCGCCGTGCCGCACGTTGAATTCGATCACTTTCGGCCCGCTCTTCGTGTACATGATCCCCGCGTACAGGATCCCCTGGAACCGGCGCTGCTCCTTGTTGAGCGCGTGCACCACCGGCACGAGGATCTCGCGCTCCACCCGCTCGGCGTCCCGCTCCGACGCGACCGGCGCCGGAGAGTACGCGCCCATCCCGCCCGTGTTCGGTCCGCGGTCGCCGTCGTAGACCCGCTTGTGGTCCTGCGCCGAGTCCATCACCGCGATCGTCCGGCTGTCCGTGAAGGAGATGACCGACGCCTCCACGCCGCTCAGGAACTCCTCGACGAGGACGCGCGCCCCGGCGTCGCCGAAGACGCGCTTCACCATCATCTGGTCGATCGCGGCCTCCGCGTCCGACGGCTCGCCGCAGACGATCGCGCCCTTGCCGCCCGCCAGCCCGTCCGCCTTGACGACGAGCGGGAAGGGGGCCGTCTTGAGGAACGCCCGCGCGGAGTGGGGGTCGGTGAAGACGCGGAAGCCCGCCGTGGGGATCCCGTTCCGGCGCAGCAGCTCCTTGCTGAAGACCTTGCTCCCCTCGAGCTCCGCCGCGTCCTTCGTCGGGCCGAAGGCGCGCAGCTTGCGCTCGCGGAAGAGGTCGACGATCCCCCGGCAGAGCGGCGCCTCGGGGCCGACCACCGTCAGGTCGATCTTCTGCTTCGCCGCGAAATCCGCGAGCCCCTCGAGGTTGTCGACCGTGATGTCCACGCATTCGGCGAGCGCCGCGATGCCGGCGTTGCCGGGCGCCGCGTAGATCTGGGTGACGAGCGGGGACTGCGCGATCTTCCACACGAGGGCGTGTTCGCGTCCGCCGGATCCGATCACGAGAATTTTCATCGAGCGCGCGTCACTTTATCAGTGCGTCGCCGCCTTGACAACGCCGTCCGGACTCCGTTAGTGTCCTGAGTTCAACGTCCAAAGTGATCCGGTGTCCACCGTCCAAGGTCGGCGTCGGGGACTTTCGGCCCTGGACCTTGGATAACCTTGGACGTTGAACCAAGGACTCTCTTCAACCATGCGCATTGAGCGCGTGCCGCTCTCGGCGCTTCCCGATCACTTCCGCCCGATCGCGGCCGCCTTCGCCGCCGACGACCCCAGGCTGCGGACCCGGTTTCCCGTCTCCTGGCGCGACGACCCGGCGCTGAAGGAGCACGCGCGGCGAGCCGCGTCGCGGGGCCTCGATCCCGACGTGAAGCTCGACCCCGGCCCCGCCTTCGACAAATTGAAGAAGGGCGCGCCCGCCGTCGTGGCCGGCCAGCAGCCCTCCGTCGCGCTGGGGCCGATGTACAACGTCTACAAGGCGATGACCGCCGTGCGCTGGGCGCGGAAGCTGGACGCGGTGCCCGTCTTCTGGAACCACTCCGACGACGACAACCTCGAGGGACTGAACCGCGTCGCCACGCCCGAAGGCGCGGTCGAGGCGTCGTGGTCGGGCGAGGGCGCGCTCGCCTTCCGGCAGGCGACCCTCGATCTCGACGCCCTTGCCCGGCTGGGGGCGGACGTCTCCCGGCTGCAGCGGCACGGCGATGTCGCCGGGGACTTTACCCGGCTGCTTCATGCGCTCTTCGGCGACGAACTCCTGGTGGTCGAGCCGCGCCAGCTCGACGGTCCGCGCGCGAGAGAGGTTCTCCGGAAGGCGATGGCGGAGCCGGCCCGCGTCCAGACCGCGATCGACCAGGGCGGGGAGCGGTTGAAGGACCTCGGTTTCGAGCGGGCGCTCGGACATTCCCTGGGGTCCAACGTCTACGCGTTCGACGGTCCGCGCCGCGTGCGGGCGGAATCGGCCGACGGCCGCCTCTCGGCGGGCGTGGCGATGCGCCTCATCGTGCAGGACGCGGTGCTGCCGACGGCGCTCGTCATCGCCGGTCCCAATGAACTCGCCTACCTCGCCCAGCTCCGGGAGCTCTACGAGGCGTTCGGGAGAACCGGTCCCGTCGTCGCACCGCGGATCACCGCCACGCTGGTCGATCCCAAGGCGGCCCGCGTGGCCGCCGCGCTGGGCGCGTCCGGCGCCTCGCTGCTCTCGGGAGAGGCGGCGCTCCGCCGGGGCGCGGTCCGATCGGACCTGCTCGCGGAAGTCGACTCCTTGTCCGAGGACCTGCGCCGGCGCCTCGAGGCCATCGAGGGCGGTCCCAGCGGCCCCGTGCGGGACGCGACGCGGAAGACGCGCGAGAAGCTGAACACCATCCTCGCCGCCTACCGGGAGCGCGTGCTCCAGTCCGGCGAGGAAGCCGACGGCGTCGGAGCGGACCGCGCGCGCAAGCTGGCGGCTCACCTCACGCCGGAAGGGAAACTGCAGGAGCGGGTGATGTCGGTGTGGCACTTCCTGGCGGTCGCGGGAAAGGACCTGGTCAAGACGCTGACGGACGAATTGGATCCGTTCTGCCCAGACCATCAGATCGCATGGCTGTGAGGAAAGATCAACGTTCAATGTTCAAGGCTGGCCGCCCACCTTGAACCTTGAGCTTCGAACCTTGAACCCGCCTACACCAAGACGGGTTCTTCGATCCTCGGCTTGACCCGCGTGATCGATCGCGTCGACCAGGGCTCCCGCTCGACCGGGTTGCGGCCCGCCTTCTGGATCATCGAGCGCAGGACCGACACCGGCAGGCAGAGCTTGCCGTTCACCTCGGGGGAGCGGATCTCCATCGAATCGACCGAGAGCGCGCCGAGGTCGTTGACGCCCGCGTCCAGGCCGCGCAGGAGCGTGGGGAGGCCCACCTTGGACCACGAGAGCTGGATCGTGCGGATCGACCGGGCGTAGAAGATGCGGGAGATCGCGATCGCGCGGAGCGTGAACTCGACGCTCCGCGGACGGTACCGCCGGTCGTGGGCGAGGTCGGATCCCACGGGCAGGTAGGGGACCGGCTCGAACGCGACGATGCCGCCGGTTTCTTTCTGGAGGCTCTTGACGATGTCCAGGTGCTCGCTGAAGTGGATCTCGTCCTCGATGTGGCCGAAGAGGACCGACGCCGTGGTGGGGAGGCCGAGCCGGTGCGCCGTGCGGAGGATGTCGATCCAGTCGTTCGTCCTCAGCTTGTCCGGGGCGAGCTTCTTGCGGAGCTTGTCGTTGAGGATGTCGGCGGAGTCGCCCGAGAGCGAGTCGAGCCCGGCCGACTTCAGCCGCTTGAGCACGTCGAAGGGCGTCGTGCGCGAGCGGCGCGCGATGAAGTGGATCTCGCTGGGCGAGAACCCGTGCACGTGGAGGTTCGGGTACTCGTACTTGACGGCGCGGAGGAGCTCGACGAAGTAGGGCAGGGTGAGGTCGGGGTTCAGGCCGCCCTGGAGATCGATCTGCCGGACGGGCTGCGCGTCGCGGATCTGGCGCAGGATGTCGACCACGCCGAGCGAGAAGGCGCCGCGCGCGCCCTTCTTCCGCCAGAACGGGCAGAAGCGGCACTCGGCGCGGCAGACGTTCGTGTAGTTGATTTTCCGGGACCGCACGTACGTGACGGCGCCCCCGTTCAGCCGGCGGTTGAGGAGGTCCGCGGTCTCGAGCAGGTCGGGGAGGATCGAGTCCCCTTCCTGCATCAGCATCAGGGCTTCGATCGCCGAAATCTCTTCGCGTTGACGAGCCGACTCGAGGATGATTTTCGGATCCATCGTCCCCCCGTTCGTCGTTCGGTCCCCACCGCCCGACCGCGCACCCCAGACACACCCGCCCCCGGTTAAGGACGCTTGGCCCCGGACCGATCTTTCAAGAATCCGCCGGGAAGACCGATGTCGCCGCCGAGTCTACCCATACCCCGCCTCCAATTCCAGTGTGAACTATGGGTTC
>DASRJF010000125.1:0-18470 GCA_035649615.1 Planctomycetota bacterium
GCTGCAGCGGAAGCTGCAGGTCGGCTACTCGCGGGCGTCCCGGCTCATCGAGACGATGGAAGCCTTCGGCATCGTCGGCAAGCACAACGGATCGAGCGCGCGCGACATCCTCATGACGTGGGAGCAGTGGGAGTCGCGGAAGAAGCAGATCGAGAGCCCCGCGGAAGCCTAGTGTTGCGTCAAAGTTGATTCTGACGGTTGAGACGCAACCTGTGGACCCGCAGTTCGAGAAGGCCGACTAGAAGTTCAACGTTCTGAGTGCCGCGTTCAGCGTTCGTTCGAAGTTCCGGGTTCGGAGTGGACGGCGAACGAAGAACTCTGAACGAACTCAGAACCCAGAACTCCGAACTCCGAACTTCCACCAGGTGTCGCATCCGAACCGGCCGGGTGAGAACGGCGGGAATCAATCTGGATGCGACACTAGATCACGGCTTCCGCACTCTCAGCAGGCGCTCGGTCGTGGTCTGGGTCCGGGGATCGAATGCCCCCGTCAACGCCTGGAAGTACGGACGCGCCGCCGACGCGAAATACGAAGCGAACCCCTCCTTCTTCACTTCGTCGATCGACGCGGCGTACGACCGGATGACTTTCTCGCGAAAGAGCCCACCCGTCGTCCGTCCCGCCGCCCGCGCGCCCGCCAGCGTCATGGCGCCGGAGAGCCGCAGGAACGGGATGGCCTGCTTCGCCCGGACCTTCATCAGCCGATTCCACAGGGATTCGGGGGAAGGAATGGACTTCCGCGTCGTCCGATAGAGCCGCTTGTAGTCGCGCGCGATCCGGCGGCGCAGGTCGCCCAGGTCGCGGAATTTCAGCGGCGGCTGGTCGAAGGGCACCGTGGTCGCGAGGGACGCCCGCTGGAGGGCCACCAGGAGGTCCTCCGCGGTCCCGATGCGCGCCTTCTTGGGCAGCGACCCGTCCTTTTTCAATTCCCGCACCACGCGCTTCAGGAAGACGCGTGACCCCGACGCCGCCCCGCTGAGGAGCGCGAAAAACCAGAGCGGAGAGTACCGGAGGGCGACGATTCCCGCCGCCTCCACCACATCGCCGACGGACTTTCTCGCGAGAAAGTCCTTCGGGAGCCCTCCCTCCAGCCCGGGATAGGCCCCCTTCACGCGACCCACGTCCTCGATGAGGAACCGCTGGAAGTTGCCCACGAGAAAACCATAGAGGTTGGTCCGGCGGAAGGAGCGCGGCAGGGCCGTGTCGGTCGCGAGGCGCGACGCCCCTCCCGTCGCGGCGGCGACCGACCGGATGGTCCGCTCGGGAAGCGAGGCCGTGTAGGCCAGGGCGCGGCCGACCTTGCCAAGGACGGTGACTTTCGGTGGGCGGGCCTTCCGCTTTTCCGGGGGTTTCCCCCTGGCTTGAAGCTTGGAGCTTGGAGCTTGAAGCTTCTTCACGCCTCGGCCGGCTCCACGATCGCGCTCATCGACCCCTTGCAATGCGGAATCCGGGGATCGGCGCCATATCCATGGATCCGATCCCGCTTCACCTCGGCCTGTTCGAGGGAACCCGTCCAGACGATCACCCGACCCGTCATGTCCACTTCTCTTGCCATCTGGAAGGCCTTCTCGACGCCGTACCCGAATATCCTCCCGAGCATCTCCACGACGTACTCATACGTGTGGTCGTCGTCGTTCAGCAGGACGACGTGGTAGTTCGGCGCGAGCTTGGTCTCCTCCTCGACGTGCGGTTCGAGGACCGTCGTGCCGGGCATGGCTTCAATTGTATCCCGGACCCGGTATGGCCTTGGGCGTCCGCGCGGTCTAGACTGGAACCCGATGAAGGCGGCCGATCCGCGACGGCTGGTCTTCGATCCGTCACTCCTTTCCGACGGCAACCGGGTCCGGCTTTTGAATGACGGGGCCGAGGCGTTTCCCCGGATGCTCGAGGCGATCGCCGGGGCTCGCCAGTCCATCCTCGTCGAGATGTACACGTTCGCCAGCGACACGACCGGCAAGAAGTTCGCCGAGGCCCTTGTCGAACGGGCGAAAGCGGGCGTCACGGTCCGCGTCCTGTACGACGGGCTCGGCTCGCGCGAGACGGCCACGTCGATCTTCCAGTCGATGCGGGCCGCCGGCGCCGGGGTCACCCCCTTTCGTCCGCTCGGCTGGTTCTCGTGGCGGAGGCGCGACCACCGCAAGATCGTGATCGTCGACGGCACCACCGCCTTCCTGGGCGGCATGAACTTCACCGACGAATACGCGCCGGTGTCCGACGGGGGGCAGGGCTGGCACGACGTCCAGATCGAGATCGAGGGGCCGGAGGTCGCGGACCTCGTGACGCTCTTCGCGCAGACGTGGGCCCAGGAGGAGGACGATCCGCTCTTTCCCACCGGATATCCGCAGAAGGCGAAGCCGCGGCCGGGCGGCGTGCTCGTCGCGGCGATCGGATCCGACCATCGGCCCCACCGGAAGGCGATCGGCAACGCGTATCTCCACGCGCTGAGGAACGCCGAGAAGCGCGTGTGGATCGCGAACGCCTATTTCGTGCCGTCGCTGAAATTCCACCGGGCGATCCGGCAGGCGGCCGCGCGCGGCGTCGACGTGCGGATCCTGGCGCCGGTCAAGACGGACGTCCAGCCCGTGTACTACGCGAGCCGGGCGCTCTTCGACGGGCTGCTCCGCCGCGGGATCCGGATCTTCGAGTACCAGGGTCCGATCCTGCACGCGAAGACGATCGTGATCGACGGGGTGTGGAGTTCGATCGGCTCCTACAACCTCGATCACCTGAGCATCCTCCGCAACCTCGAAGTCACCGCGATCGTCCTGGACGAGAAATTCGGGGCGTGCGTGGAGGCGCTCTTCGAGAAGGACTGCACGAACTCCATCGAGGTGAAACTGGCCGAGTGGCGGAAGCGGAGTCCGCGGCGAATGCTGTTAGAGCAATTCTGGTTTCAATTTCGATCGCTGCTGTGATCAGCGTTCCGCGGAGGGGGATCCGCTCAAGGCGGCGGCCCCGATCATCTTGTACAGCACGCGCGCGCCGACGTTCGCGTTCCAGTCGCCGCCCCATTCCGCGCGGGGCGTGCGGGAGCTGGGCGCCACCTCGTTCAGGTCGAATCCCACGATCTTCCGGCCGTTCCGGCCCAGCGCGCGGAGCAGCTCCAGCATCTCGTTGAACGAGAGCCCGCCGGGCACGGGCGTCCCCGTGTCCGGACAAAGGACGGGGTCGAGCCCGTCAATGTCGAAGCTGACGTAGACCTGCTTCGGAAGGCGGCCGACGATCTCGTCGCAGATCGAGGCCCACTTTTCGCCCGCGTGGAGACGCGCCTTGAGCTTCGCGTCGAAAAAGGCCGTGATCGGGGTCTCGCCGCGCGGGGCGGGCCCCTCGATCATCGCGTGCTCGCGCTCGCCGAAGTCGCGGATCCCCACCTGCACGAGCGACGCGACGCCTCCCTTGGATCCGATCCGCCGCGCGACGTTGTTCATGATGCTGGCGTGGCTCCACGTGAAGCCCTCGTACGCGTCGCGCAGGTCGGCATGGGCGTCGATGTGGAGGATCCCGAGGCCCGGGAAGCGGGCGCCGTACGCCCGGATGGCGCCGAACGGCGTCGAGTGGTCGCCTCCCAGGACGACCGGGGTCCGGCCTTCGCGCAGGAACTCGCGGCAGAGATGGTCGACGCGTTCGTTGACCTCTTCGCTCCTCCGGTTCACCTCGGCGAGGGCCTTCTTGAGCTTGGGCTTTCCTTCAACTTCGCCTCCGACCGCGATCACGGGCTTGGAGAACTTCCGCGCCTCGCGATTGAGCCGGACGATGTTCTTCACGAAGGAGTGGTCGGGCGGGAGGGCGGCGATCCCCTGCTCGTAGGGGCGGCCGAAATCGGCGTCGAAGAGATCGACCTGGCGGCTCGCCTCGATCACCGCCTCGGGACCGTTGCGCGTTCCGTCGCGGTAGCTCGTCGTGGCGTCGTACGGCACCGGGACGACGACGAACCGGGCCTCGGTGACGGGAATCGGCAGCCCGTAAATGCCGGAGTCCGAGGCGGCCGCGGCATCGGGATCGAATTTCATGGCGCGAAGCATAGCATCAGACGGCGGCCTCCCGCGCCAGCTTCCACTCCGGGTAGAGGATCGAATAGAGGTACGAATCGCGCCAGTCCTCCTTGTACCACTTGTGCTGGCGAAGCCGGCCCTCGCGGATCATGCCGATCTTCTCGAGGACTCGCGCGGAGGCGTCGTTGGAGGGATCGACTTCCGCCCAGATCCGGTGGAGGCCCCGCTGGCGGAATCCGAACTCGACCATGGCCGCGGCCGCCTCGCTCGCGATTCCCCGCTTCCAGAAGGCCGGGTGGATGATGTATCCCATGCCCGCGTCCCGGTTTTCCGTGCCCGACACGCGCAACCCTGTACCGCCCACGAGCCGGTCTTCCTCCCGGAGGATGATCGCGAACTCGAACCTCCTCCGGTTGGGACGGGCCGCGTCCTCGATGGCCGCGCGCACGAACTCGATGGTCTGATCGGCCGAGTTGGGACCCCAGGGCAGGTGGGAGACGGCCCTCGGATCCGCCGCATACTCGTGCACCGCCTTCCAGTCTTCGATCCGGAAGTCGCGCAGGGTGAGCCGCTTCGTTTCGACAGTCTCCATGGGTTTCGAATGTAGCAGTCCTGGGTTCAAGGTCCAACGTGATCCAAGGTCCCGAGTCCGAAGGCGCGATCCGGACTTTGGACCTTGGATCGCCTTGGACTCAGGACACAGGACTGTACGATGGGTCCGGCATGGAACCGCTGCTCGCCGCGCGTCTCCAGATGGCCCTCACGCTCGGGTTCCACATCATTTTCGCGTGCTTCGGGATGGGCCTCCCGATCCTGCTGCTGGTCGCGGAGGGACGGTATTTGAAGACCGGCGATCCCGAGTGGAAGGCCCTGGCCCGGCGGTGGTCGAAGGCCTTCGCGGTGCTGTTCGCCGTGGGGGCCGTGTCGGGCACGGTCCTTTCGTTCGAGCTGGGGCTCCTCTGGCCCCGGTTCATGGGCACGTTCGGCCCGGTCATCGGGCTCCCGTTCTCCCTGGAAGCGATCGCGTTCTTCGTCGAGGCGATCTTCGCCGGGATCTACCTCTACGGCTGGGACCGGCTCTCTCCCCGCGCGCACTGGCTCTCGGGATTCCCGATCGCGATCGCGGGCCTCGCGTCCGCGGTCTTCGTCGTCACGGCCAACGCGTGGATGAATTGCCCCCAGGGCTTCACCCTTCGCGGCGGCAAGGTCATCGCGGCCGAGCCGGTTTCGGCCATGCTCAATCCCGCTTCCGGTCCGCAAGTCGTCCACATGGTCCTGGCCGCGGGGCTGGTCTGTGGGTTCGGCGTCGCTTCGATCTACGCCGCGGCGCGGCTCCGCGGAAACGATTCGCCCCGCGTGCGGCGGGCGATGATGCTCGGCTTGGCGATGGGCGCCCTCTGCGCCCCGCTCCAGGCCGTCTCGGGCGACTGGGCCGCGCGGACGGTCGCCCGGACCCAGCCGGCCAAGTTCGCCGCGCTTGAAGGGCAGTTCAAGACCGAGGCCGGCGCTCCCCTCCGCATCGGCGGCCTTCCGGATCCCGAGACGGAGACGACGCGATACGCGATCGAGATCCCGGGCGGACTGTCGTGGCTCGCGCACGGCGACGCCGGAAAGGTCGTCGAAGGGCTCGACCGCGTCTCACGCGCCGACCGCCCCCCGGTGGTGGTCGTCCATCTCGCGTTTCAATTGATGATCGGCGCGGGGCTCTTTCTCCTGGCGATCGCCTTCTGGACCGGCGGCTCGCTGATCGTCCGGCGGAAGATTCCGGCCACCCGGCCCTTCCTGTGGCTCGTGGTCCTCGCGGGGCCTCTCGCCGTGATCGGACTCGAAGCGGGCTGGATCGTGACCGAGGTGGGCCGCCAGCCGTGGATCGTGCAAGGGGTGATGCGGACGCGCGACGCCGTGACCGACGCCCCGGGCATCGGGTGGGCGTTCGCCGCGGCGCTGTTCATTTACGCGACGCTGACGACGGGCACCCTCGTCGCCCTGCGCCATCTCGCGAGGAAGTGACGCGTGGAACCCGACCTGCTCCTGCTTGGCGTGATGCTGACCGGGGTGACGCTCTACGCGCTGCTCGGCGGCGCCGACTTCGGCGGGGGCGTGTGGGAATTCAACACGGCCCTGCGTGCCCCGGAGAAGGAGCGGGCGCTCATCTACCGCGCGATCGGGCCGGTGTGGGAGGCGAACCATGTCTGGCTCATCTTCGTGCTCGTCGGACTCTTCGCCGGGTTCCCCTCCGCTTTCGCCGCGATCTGCCGCGCCTTGTGGGTGCCGCTCCTCCTCGCGCTGACGGGCATCGTGTTCCGCGGCGTCGGATTCGCCTTCCGTTCGTACGCGGCCGATTCGGTCCGGGAGAAGGCCCTGTGGGGCGCGGTTTTCGCGTTCGCCTCGACGGCGGCCCCGTTCTTCCTCGGCGCGGCCGCGGGGGCGATCCTCCATGGCCGGCTCGACGTGACTTCCGACGGCGGCTTCGAAGGCGACTACCTGACCGGATGGGTCTCGTCGCTCTCGGTCTTCAGCGCCTTCTTCGGCGTGGGGATCTGCGCGTATCTCGCGGCGGCCTTCATGACCCGGGAGGCGCGCCTTGCGGGTGATGTGTCGTTGATCAAGGTGTGGCGCCTTCGGGCGATGGCATCCGGTCTCTGGATGGGCGTGCTTTCGGCGCTTGGAATCGGACTCATCGCGGCGGACGTTCCGCACCTGTGGGAGGGCTTCAAGACCCGGGCGTGGCCACTCATCGGTGGGTCCGCGGTGGCCGGAAGTTTCTCGCTGTGGGCGCTCTGGAGGAGCCGCTTCACGGGCGCGGCGCTCGGCGCCGCCGCGACGGTGGCCTCGGTCGTCGTGGGAGCGGGCGTGGCGCTCTATCCGGACCTCGTTCCGCCCGCGATCTCGATCGAGTCGGCGCGCGCGCCGCGCGAAGTCCTGTGGGCGCTGGTCGCCTGCGTCATCGCCGGCGTCGGGGTCCTGACCCCGTCGATGATCCTGTTGTTCCGGCTCTTCAAGGGGAAGAAGCCGGAGGACGCGTAACGCTCGCGGCCGCGACTTCGAAGGCGCGGGCCCGCGTGACGTTTCCGAGCGCCCGTTCAATCTCCGCCGCGCGACGGTAGAGGTCCGGCCGGCGCGCGCCCGAGGCCAGCGCCTCCAGCACCGCCGCTCGAGCTTCCCTCCACTGTCCCGACCGCGAGAGCGCCCAGGCCAGGTTCTCAAGCGTCTCCAAATCGCGGCGCCGCCGGGCCTCATCGCGGGCCAGGTCGAGCGCTTCAGGAAGATCTTCCGGCCGTCCGCGGTGAAGAAGCAGGTGGGCGAGCTCTCCCCGGTGGCCGAATTCACCCGCCGCGATTTCTTTTCGAAGCCGATCTTCCGCCTCCCTGAACCGGGTTTCGGCCTCCCCGCGATGGCCGCGAGCCGCCACCGTCACCGCCCAGTCGACCAGGAAATGGGGATCCCGCGTCTGCCCGTAGGCCCGCGCGTAGAGCCCCACGGCGACTTCCGCCTGGCCCTCCCCCGCTTCCAGCTCCGCCAACAGCCCCAGCGCCTGGGGGTGTTCGGGCACGATCCGAAGCGCTTCGTTGAGCAGGTCCCGCGCCTCGGACAGCCCGCCGAGGCGCATGAAGTGGCGCGCGAAGAGGGCGCGCGCCCAGGCCGAGCCTTCAGCCTCTCCGAGATCCTCCGCCGCGATGGCCGCGCGATACGCATGACCGGCCTCGAGGTCCCGGCCCCGCGACTCCAGGGCCAGCGCGAGGAGGGTCCGCGAACCCATCGTGGGGAGCCGGTCCGAGAGCTCCTCCGCGGCTCGAAGCGCGTCGTCCCACGCACCGACGCCCAGCCCCGCGGTCACCCCCAAGGCCAGCGCCTCCGGATGTCCCGGCCGCTGCTTGAGGACTTCGCGCGCCAAGCGGCTCGCTTCCGCAAAGTCGTGGCCGGCCTCCGCGATGCCCGCGAGCGTCATGAGGGCGCCGGGGTTGTCGTTCGGGAGAAGGTCGAGGGATTGCCGGGCCCTGTCCCGGGCCGCTCGGAAATCGCCGGCGTCGCTTGAGGCCCGCGCCTTCTTGAGGAGGAGGCTCGCGAGCGCCGCGCGATCGAGCGCTCCCGAGGGGTCGCGCGAGACCCTGGCTTCGAGGGACCTGATCTCCCCTTCGAGATCCCCGGGCGCAGCGATGGGAAAGCGATAGGGCGCCAGCCGGCCAGGGGCGCCCTCGCTTCCGTGGGAGAACGTGAGCGCCGCCGCACCCGTGAAGGCGGCGGCGCCCACGATCCAGATGACGATTCGTCCTGCGCGCGTCATGGGAATCTCACTCTAGTTGGGGGCCGGAAGGTAAGGGAACGTAGAAAGCACCGGCTGATGGCCCGGCTGCGACGACGTCCCCGCACCCTCGTACGACACGCCGTCGCTGACCGCGGTGCCGGGCGCGCCGGTCACCAGGTAGGTGAGCGTGATGTCCACGACGTCATCCGTGATGCGCCGTCCGCGCACTGGACTGCCCGACGCGTTCAGGGCGTTGCCGTATCCGCTGGCGCCCGCGGTGTCGATGCGAAGCACGTCCGGAATGAAGGCGCCGACGACCTGGCCCGGCGTGATGCTCTCCGCGCCGTCGAGGGAATCGAAGGCATCGAGCGAGGCGGCCGCCTCGGCGAGAATCCCGCCGGTGAGGGCGGAAGGTTCCTGCGCGGGGGTAATGCTGTTGACCGCGTTCAGGAAATCGTTGGTCACGAAGAGCCCCTCGTTGATCGCGGGCCGGCCGAGCCGCTCGACCTGCCGGTACGTGACGCCCGCCGCGGGAGCGCCGTCGTCGTCATCGTTGTCGTCGCAGCTGGCGGCTCCGTTCAGCGCGGCGAGGACCGCCAGTCCCAGGATCCATCTCAGTTGGAGTTTCATGTCGGGTTCCTTTCAGGTTAGTTGGGGATGGAGATCGTCTCCCACGCGTCGAAGGTCGTGGGAGCGGGCATGACCGAGCCCTGCAGGAAGGCGATGGGCACGCGGACAACGATCGAGTTCACGTTGTAGCCGGCGGTGAAATCGACGGCCGTGGTCGGATCGCGGAAGAAGGGGCCGGAGCCCGGCGGAGTGCGGGGGTCGGGCCCGGTGCCGAGGCCGAACGCGCGGATCCTGAAGAACCGCTCCACGTCGAAGAAGAACGGATCCTCGCGCAATCCCGCGAAGACGGTCAGCGTCGATGCTCCCAGCGTGATGTCGGTGTTCACCGGCGCCGCGTTGAGAGGCGTGGTAAGAATGGGCCCGCCGCCCGTCGCGGTCGCCGCGGTCATCGTCACGCCGTTCCGGACGGCGGTGACGGTGACCGCCTGCTGCTTGTTGGCGTCGGGCGCGCCGAATTCGAAGCGAAGCAGGACGTCCTCGAGCCCGGTGACGGGCGCGTCGGGGCCCGCTCTCTGGGTCACGTGGAATTCGTACCGGGCATTCGCGCTGAAGTAGTACTGCTGGCGCGCGAGCGAGCGGGGATTGGAGTTCATGACGAACACCAGGTTGGCATTCTGCGCCGGGTTCCCGGACTCGTCCCCCTCGCGGAAGACATAGAGATCGGTGAGGTTGAGGCTGCGCGGCTTGACGTCGTTCTCCCCGTCGTCGTGATCGGACGCCCGGACGGCCACGAGTCCGGCGGCGGCAGCCGCGACGAGGGTCAAAAGGGCGAGCGGCATTCTCCAGTTCACATCGTTCTCCTTTCTTGAGTGTCCGACTCACCTACGCGCGCCGGCCCCCGGCGGATTTAAACCCGCGGCCCGGCGGGGTGCGTATCGGATGTGGGGTTTCCAGGGGGGTCCGATGGCGTGCGGGGACCTCGGCCGGGTATTCTCTTGGGAGTTGACGGACACGGGGAGGTCACGGACACGAGCGGAGAGACGGTTTCGGACGGAGATCTGCTGGACCGCATGGCCCGCGGCGACGGGGCGGCCCTCGGGACGCTCTACGACCGGCACGCGGCGGCCGCCATGGCGGTCGCGGTCCGCATTCTCGGCGATCCGGCCGAGGCGGAAGACGTGATCCAGAACGTGTTCGTCCGGATCTGGCGGCAGGCGGGGCGTTACGACGGAACCCGGGGGGCCGTCGCGGCGTGGCTCTTGACCTCGGTCCGCAACGAGGGGATCGACCGGCTTCGGAGGCGCGAGTCGCGCCTGGCGGCGACCCGGAATCTTCCCGCCTCGACCCAAGTTTCCGCCGAAGCGCCCGGAGCCGGGGAGGAGCGGAAGCGCGTCCGCGACGCCATCGCCGCGCTCCCCTCCGACCAGCGCGAGGCGATCGAGCTGGCCTACTTTGAAGGCCGGACGCAGACCGAGATCGCCGGCCGGCTGGGCCAGCCCCTCGGCACCGTAAAAACCCGGATCCGGCTGGCCATGGAAAAGATCAGGTCGGCCCTGATGGGGCCGCCTCGGGAGCCCGCGTGAGCCACGACGAATTCAGGGACCTGGTTCCGCTCTACGCGCTGGGCGCGTTGGACGGGGAAGATCTCGCCCGGTTCCAGGACCACCTCGCCGGATGCGACGACTGCCGCCGGCAGCTCCGCGAGCACGAGCGGGCCGCCGCGGAGCTGGCCGCGTCGCTGCCTCCGGTCCGCCCGTCGCCGGAACTTCGAGCCCGCGTCCTCGCCGCCGCCGGCGCCCCGCGACCGAATCGGGTGATGCGGATCGTGGCGGGCATCGCCGCCGCCGCCGCGGCCGTCCTCCTGGTCGCGGTAATCAATCTGCGGAACGACTTGGAACGGGCCCAGGAAGACCTCGAGTTCTTCCGCACGGCGACGGTCTCCCTGATGAAACCGAACGAAGGCGTTCCGGACTCGAAGCTTGCAACGGGCGTGGTCTGGCATCGCGACCGGACGCTGGTGTTGACGGCGCACAATCTTCCCAAGCTGCCGGAGGGCCGGGTCTACGAGCTCTGGGCTTTCTTCGACAAGAAGCCCGTTCGGGCCGGTGAGTTCGAGATGAGCTCCGACGGAATCGTCCGCGGCCGGCACACGATGGACCGGGATCTCGCCCAGGCCGAAGGTTTTGCGATCTCGCTCGAACGCGCGGGGGGAGTGGACTCCCCGACGGCGAGCGCGATCTACTTGCTTCCCCGCTAGGCCGTGGGTCGCGAAGCGAGCCACGCCACCGCGGCGAGGATGAGCGCCCCGCCCAGGATCTGGGGCGCCGCGAGTTCCTCGTGGAGAACGAGCGCGCCGGCGAGGACCGTCACCAGCGGTTCCAGCGTCGAACCGATCGCCGCGGACGTGGGGCCGATCCGTTCCATCGCGGCAAAAAACGTCGCGATGGCGACGGCCGTGCAGACGATGCCGATCGCGGCGACGAGCGGCCAGCCCGCGGGAGTCGGAGGCAGGGGAGAGCCTCGCGCCAGCGCGACCGCGCCGTAGATCACGGCGGCCCCGCCGATGATGATCGCGGCGGACGTCAGGGGATCCACTCCTCGAGCCACCCGTGAACACGCCAGGATGTAAGCCCCGTAGATGAACGCGCAGCCGAGCGCCAACACGATTCCGCGCAGCTCATTGCCGGGGCCGGGGGAGACGGCGAGGGCCGTTCCCGCCAGCGCGACCGCCAGCGCCACGATCCGCCCGCGCCCCAGGGCCTCGCCGAAGAAGATCACCGCCCCCAACGCCACGATCGCCGGATAGAGATAAAGCAGCAGCGACGTGAGGCCGGCGGAAGCATGCTTCAGGGCCGTGAAGAAACAGAGCGAGTGGGCGACATACCCGCATGAACCGAAGAGAAGAAGCAGTCCGATCGTCCTGCCGGAGGGCCACCGTCGACCGCGCCACACGGCGAGCGGCACGAGCGCGGCCGTGGCGATGACAAATCGCAGGGCCAGCGCGGAAAACGGGTCCACGCCCCGGGCATACGCGAGCTTGACGAGGACCCCCATGGAGCCGAAGGAGACGGCCGAGACGGCGATCAGGATCCAGCCGGCCGCCCGGGGGTTCATGAGGTGCCGCAATGATATCCTGAGGGAATGGGGGGGAAGCCGAATCGGATCCTGACCGTCGTCGCGATCGCTCTCGCGGGCGGCGGCGCGGTCTACCTGTGGGCTATCAACCTCGCCATCGCCCGGGACGGCGACCGGCGCCGCATCGACGAGCTCCACGCCGAATTGATGGCGACGCGCGACACGCTCCGGCAGGCGGAGGGGGACTTCGCCTTCCTCGGCGGCGCGTCGGTGTCCCTCCTGAAATCCAATGACCGTCTGCCCGCGGCGAAAGGGGCGGGCGGCGTCGTCTTGCATCGAGGTTCGTCGCTCTTCGTCGCGGCGCGCCACCTCCCGGCGCCGCCGAAGGGAAAGGTGTTCACGCTGTGGGCCTACTTCAATGGAAAGCCGGTGCCGGCGGGCGAGTTCCAGGCCGCGCCGGACGGTTCGGTCCGCGGGCGGCACACGCATTCCCGCGATCTGGGCACGGTCGAGGGATTCGCGCTCTCGCTCGAAATCCCGGGAAACGGCGGCGCGCCCGCCGGGCCGGTTTTTCTCACGCGCCCCTGAATGTGCGCCATAATTAGTCCCAAGGAGGCCGATATGGGATCCGGCACACTCTTGAAGTGGTTCATCAGCACCGACGCGAGCTTTGGCGCCTTGGCGACCCGCCTGACTCTCGGCATCTGCATGCTGCCGCATGGAGTGCAGAAGTTGCAGGGATTCTCCGGGATGATGAAGATGTTCTCGGAGAACATGGGGATTCCCGCCCCGCTTGCCTTCCTCGTCATCATGGCTGAGTCCTTCGGCGCGGCCGGCCTCATCCTGGGAGTTCTCGGCCGGTTCTGCGCCTTCGGGATCGGCCTGACGATGGTGGGCGCGATCTGGTTGGTCCACGGACCCAACGGATTCATGCTGATGGATCCCAACTCCCCCGGCAAGGTCGGCTACGAATACAACCTCGCGCTCCTGGGCCTGTCCGTCGCCGTCATGCTCATGGGAAGCGGTGCGTTCTCGTTCGACCGCTGGTTGAGCAAAAGGATGCAGGCGTCCGATGCCCCCGCCGCCTGAACGGATCTCAGTCGCGGAAGCACGGCGGCGCCTCACGGCCGGCGATCCGCTTCTTCTCGTCTGCGTCTACCCCGACGCGTCGTACCGCCGGTCGAATCTCGAGGGCTCGATTTCGATGAGCGCGTTCCTGGCGCGTCTTCCGTCGCTCCCGAGGGACGCCGAGATCGTCTTCTACTGAGGGTGACCCGACGATGGAAGCGCCGTCGGTCGGGCGGCCGATTTCATCGATCGCGGGTACACCCGCGTCAAGGTCCTCGACGGCGGCATCGGGGCGTGGATGGAGGCCGGGTACCCGATGGTGACGGCCGCCTGAAGTATTGCGGAGATGATTCACGTTGCATTCATGCATGCGGGGTAGAATCCCCGTGTACCCCTTAGGAGCGAATACCATGAAACTAATCTGGCTGTCGGCGCTCGCGCTCGGGCTCTCGGCCTGCTGCACGCATCCGCAGAATTCCGTCCCGTCGGACCAGGCTCCGAAAGCGAAAGCGGCCAAGACGGACGCGCAGGCCATGGCCGCCGGCCATGCGAAGGCGAAGCCGATGCCCGCCTCCAAGATCGCGGGAGTCTCGGCGACCGCCCTGGCGCGGGCGATCCAGACCGCCCTCGACAAGCTCCCCGGCGGCGAAGCCCTGGCCGCCGAGATCGAGATCGAGAACGGCAAGGCCATGATCGAGGTGAAGGTCTTTGCGAACGGGAAGTGCTACGAAGTGGAGATCGACGGCGCGACGGGGAAGATCCAGGAAGTCGAAGACGAGGATGACGACGACGAGGACGATGAGGACGATGACGACGAGGACGGCGACGACGACTAGGTTTCCGTGACTTCCATGAAATCCTGCGCCGGCGACGGCGCGGGATTTCTTTTTTCGCGCGAGCCGAGCCCATGAGAGTCCTGGTCGTGGAGGACGCGACCCCCCTGGCCGCGCTCGTCCGGCAGGGGCTCGAGGAGAACGGCTTCTCCGTGGACGTCGCCCCCGACGGCGAGAGCGGCCTCTACAGCGCGCGGAATTTCGACTACGACGCCGTCGTCCTGGACCTCATGCTGCCCCGCCTCGACGGCTGGACCGTGCTCCGGAAGCTGCGCGCGGTGAAGAAGACGCCCGTGCTCATCCTGACCGCGCGGGACGCGCTCGCGGACAAGCTCAAGGGGCTGGACGACGGCGCGGACGACTACCTGACGAAGCCGTTCGAAGTGAAGGAGCTCGCGGCCCGCGTGCGGGCGCTCATCCGACGCGCGGCGGACAAGCCGGATCCGGTCATCCGGCTCGGGGAGATCGAGATCGACACGTCGGCCCGGGCGGTCCGCAAGGGTGGCCGACCGGTGGAGCTCACGGCCAAGGAATTCGCCGTCGTCGAGCTCCTCGCCCTTCACCGGGGCGAGCTCGTCACGCGGACCATGATCTACGACCACATCTACGATGACGACGGGGACACGTTGTCGAACGTGGTCGACGTCTTCGTCGCGCGCATTCGCAAGAAGCTCGGGAAGGACATCGTGGAGACCTGCAAGGGCCAGGGGTACCGGGTGCATGTTTAGGTCGATCCGGGGCGGCCTGCTGTTCTGGTACGCGCTGATCCTCTTCGCGGTGCTCGGCGCGCTCGGCGCCACGCTCTACTTCAAGCAGCGCCATTCCCTGTTCAAGGAGACCGACGCCGCGCTGCGCGCCCGCGCCCAGGCCGTGGCGGCGTCCATCGAAGTCGAGCCCGAGGGCACCCTTGAGCTCGAGCACACGGACGAGTACGCGCGCCATTTCACTCCGGAGGGCGGCGAGGACGACGCGCCTTACTTCGCGATCTGGGACGCGTCGGGAAAACCCCTGAGGTGGTCGCGGGCGGAATTCAATCGTCCGCGGACCGAGGCCGTCGGGACGCGAACCCGGGGGAGCCGGCGCGAGATCACGATGCCCGGCCCGGCGGGTTCCCTCGTCCTCGTGGGACGGAAGATCGGCGAAGAGCAGCGGAAGCTGCACGAGTTTCTCGGGGTGATCGTCGGCGCGGGCGCCGGCGTGATCGTCCTCGCCCTGGCGGGAGGGTGGTTCCTGGCCGGCCGCGCCATCCGGCCCATCGGCCGCATGACCGAGTCGGCGCGGGCGGTCTCGTCGTCCAACCTGTCCCAGCGGATCGACGTGGCCCGGACGAAAACGGAGCTGGGCCGCCTGGCGGAGACGCTGAACGAGACGTTCGACCGGCTGGAGCGGGCGTTCGACCGGCAGACGCGATTCACGGCGGACGCCTCGCACGAACTGCGCACGCCACTGGCCATCGTGCAGGCCCAGGCCGAACTCGCCCTCTCCAAGGAACGAACCCCCGAGGAATACCGGAAGGGGTACGCGACCATGCTCCAGGCCGCCCAGCGCATGAAGGCCGTGGTCGACGGCCTCCTGACGCTGGCGCGTGCCGACGGGCGGGAGGCCAACCTGCGGAAGGAGCGCGTGGACCTGCGCGTCCTCGTCGAAGAGACGCTCTCCCTGCTCGCCCCCCTGGCGCAGGAGAAGAAAGTCGCGATGAAGCTCCACGCGGACTCGGTCCATGTCGCGGGCGATCCCGACCGCCTGCGCGAAGCCGTGGCCAACCTGGTGACGAACGCCGCGCGCTACAACCGCGAGGGGGGCCGCGTGGACGTCACGCTCAAGCCCGACGGCGGCGACGCCGTGCTCGTCGTGGCCGACACCGGCATCGGCATTCCCGGGAAGGACCAGCCGCGCGTTTTCGAGCGCTTCTTCCGCGTGGACCAGGCGCGCGGCCGCGACGAAGGCGGATCGGGGCTGGGTCTCGCCATCACCCGCTGGATCGTCGAGGCGCACGGCGGATCTATCGCGTTCACGAGCCGCGAGGGGGAGGGCTCGACGTTCACGATCCGACTGCCGCGCGCCGATTGATCACGAAGACCGCGACGCGTACTCGGCCTCGAGTTCGCGCAATTCATCCTCGGCCAGCTCGATCGCGCTCCTCACGTTCTTCAGCTCGTCGGGATTCTTGAACACGGCGGGGTCGGCGAACCGGACGTTCAACGACGCGATCCACTCCTCGCACTTCACGATCTTCTGTTCCAGCTCCTCCGTGGAGAGACGGGCGAACTTGGGGGCCGGGCGCTTGGGAGGAGGCGGCGCCGCCTGGATCACGGGGGCCGAGGAGACATGTCGTGGCTTGGCGAGGCGCTCGCGCTCCCGGATCCGGGCTTCCTGCGCCTCCCGATAACCGCCCTCGGTCACCCGCCACGCGCCGTTTTCGATCCACAGGATCCGGTCCGCGGCCTGGTCGAGGAAGTGGCGGTCATGGCTGATGACGATCAGCGTGCCCTCGTAGACGGAGAGGGCCAGTTCGAGCGCCTCCCGGCTCGGGATGTCCAGGTGGTTCGTGGGCTCATCGAGGAGGAGGACGTTGTTCCCCTCGAGGAGGATGCGCGTGAGCATGAGGCGCTTCCGCTCGCCGCCCGAGAGCGCGGCGACCGGCTTGTCGATCTCGTCGCCGCGGAAGAGCATCGCGGCGAGGAGGCTTCTCAGCTTGAGATCGGACTTCTGCTTTTCGACGCCTCTCAGGAATTGGAAGGGGGTCGTCTTCGGGTCGTCCCACGACTCGATCTGGGCGAGGAACGCCTTGCGGACGCGCTCTCCCCAGAAGACTTCGCCGTGCGTCGGGGGCAGCTGCCCGAGGAGCGCCCTGAACAGCGTCGTCTTGCCCGCGCCGTTGGGGCCCATGATGCCGAGGGTCTCGCCCGCCTCGATCTCGAGCTCGAGGCCCTGGAACAGCCTCCGCTCGCCGTAGGCCATCGCGAGATCCCGGACCTTCAGGATCTTGCGCCCCGGCTTCTCGCCGATGGGGAAATCGAGGTCCATGACGCGGGCGCGGTCTTCGGGCCGCGTGAGGCGGGAGAGTCTCTCGAGGCGCTTCTTGCGTCCGGTCGCCTGGCGGGCGCGTTGACCGGCGCCGTATCGCCGGATGAACTCCTCGGCCTTCTCGATTTCCACGGACTGCTTCTCGAACGCGCGCTGGCCCGCCTTGATCCGTTCGAGCCGGAGTTCCCGCGCGCGGGAATAGGGCGCGGGATACGTGAAGACCTGCTGGGCGTCGATCTCCCACGTCTCGGACGTCAGGTCGTCGAGCAGCCGTCGATCGTGCGAAATGATGATGGCGGCGGACTTGCTCTGGGCCATCGTCTCCTCGAGGAAGAGGATGCCGTCGAGGTCGAGGTGGTTCGTGGGCTCGTCGAGCAGCCAGAGGTCGGGCTCGACCATGAGGAGACGTCCGAACGCGACGCGGTTGCGCTCGCCTCCGCTCAGGGTCGTGATGCTCTCTTCGTGGCGGGAGCGCGGAAACCCGAGCCCCTCGAGGATGCGGTCGGCTCGGTTGTCGAGCTCGTATCCGCCCTCGTGTTCGAACTCGGCCTGCAGGTCGCCCAGCTGGTCGAGCAGTTTCGCGGAGTCCTCCTTCGAGAGCGACTCGTGCGCGAGCCGTTCGTGGAGCTCGTGGATCTGGTGCTCGAGTTCGGCGACGTGCCCCACGCCCGAGAGCACGGCTTCGCGGACGGTGAACCCCTCGGGGAATTTCGGGTCCTGGTCGAGGGTCGCGATGCGCATGTCCTTGCGTCGCGAGACCGTGCCGTCGTAGTCCTCGTGGCCGAGGAGGATGCGGAAGATCGTGGTCTTCCCCGCGCCGTTCGCGCCGATGAGCCCGACGCGCGCGCCCTCCGCGAGCGTGAACTCCGCGTCGCGGAAGCAGACCTGAGTGCCGTACTGCTTCCCGAGTCCGGCGGCCGAGATGAGGGGCATGGGGTTTCACCTGCGCACGTCATCTTTTCAAGCACGGATACTCTGGAGTGCGCAGCTACCAGCTCCGTGCTCCCGGCTCCCAACCGGGGGCGGGGGGCAATAGTAGCAGAAGGTCGCGTCACTTCTCAGGCATGGGCCCAGGCGCTTCCAGCCACCGGTTCTGAAGGGTCGCCGTCTTCTTTCGGCGCCAAAACGGGAAGAAGAGCAATCCCACGGTTCCGGAGCTTTCCCACCGGTCGCCTTCCCGGATTTCGACGCTCCACTTGTGATCGCAATCTCCCCGGCGCGTGACTTTGAGACGGACCGTCGGCGTGAGACCGATCATGAAGCAATTCAGGGCGTCGTTGTCGTTGTCGAATTCCTCGTGCCAGCCATCGTAGTGGACCATGCGCGAGCCGTTTTCCGTCGAGATGGAAACGTGGAAGCCGTCGGGGGATGCGGGCGGGACTTCAACGGAGTTTCCGTCCCGCTGAAACCGCACCGCCGGGTATTTCGCGAGCACCTGGAGGACACGGTCAATGAGCTTCACGGGGATTCATGATAAGCGAAGGGGGGTTCACCCTGAGCGAGCCGTGCGGATGCACGGCGAGTCGAAGGGTACCCGACGGGATTCGAACCCGCGACAGCCTGGGCCACAACCAGGCGCTCTAACCAACTGAGCTACGGGTACCGCGAAGCGACGACGAGCGGCATTATAGGGTCGCGAGGTGAACTTACAACCGGGCC